>JAAZID010000217.1 GCA_012510295.1 Methanomicrobiales archaeon
CCGGTCACCACACAGACGATCCGCTCGTCCCTGTCGATCAATCCCTCTTCGGCAAGTTTCCGTATCCCGGCGACCGAGGCAGCTGAGGCGGGTTCGACACCGATCCCCTCCATCCTCGCAAGGTCGCGCTGCATCCGGAGGATCTCATCGTCGGTCACGGCCGCCGCTGTCCCGCCGGTCGCGCGGATGGCGACGAGCGCCTTCTCGGCGTTCACCGGAGCACCTATCCGGATAGCGGTCGCTATGGTCTCGGGTTCCGGTTCGGGGACCAGTACATCGAGATCCTGGACTATCGCCTTCACCACCGGCTGAGAACCCGCGGCCTGGATCCCGGTCATCATCGGCAGCCGGTCGATGAACCCGAGCGCCTCAAGCTCCCGGAGCCCCTTGTAGACCGCAGATATGTTCCCCGCGTTTCCGACCGGGAGGACAAACCGGTCAGGCACACCGCCGAGCTGGTCGACCGCCTCAAACCCGATCGTCTTCTGCCCCTCAAGGCGGTAGGGGTTGACCGAGTTTAAGAGGTAGAGGCCGTGGCTGATACAGAGCTCGTGTACCATCTCAAGCGCCCGGTCGAAGTTGCCCCGGATGGATATGACCCGGGCGCCGTGCATAAGCGCCTGGGCGACCTTGCCGAGGGCTACCTTCCCGGCGGGCAGGAGGACGACGCAGGGGATGCGGGCTTTCGCGGCGTAGGCGGCGAGGCTCGCCGAGGTGTTTCCGGTGCTCGCGCAGGCGACACTCGTCATACCGAGCTGACGCGCCATGCTGACGCCCACGGTCATGCCCCGGTCCTTGAACGAGCCGGTCGGGTTCATGCCCTCGTGCTTGGCGTAGAGCTCGGGAATACCCAGTTCTTTTCCGATCTCCTTTAAGTGGTAGAGCGGCGTGCCCCCTTCCTGGAGGGAGACCGGTTCGCCCCGCACCGGGAGGAGCTCGCGGTAGCGCCAGACCGAGAGGGGTCGGCGCACCCATTCGTCCCGGGAGACCTCGATATCGTCCAGGTCATACTCGACGGTCAGCAGGTGCCCGCAGTGTTTACAGGTATAGATGATCTGGTCCGGTGCGTATGTCGCAGCACAGTGAACACAGACGAGACGGTACATGGAAATGCGTTGAACGCAGGAATACGTATAGATATGGTATCGATCACCGCCGCCGCACGCGACAGGTGAGTATGAAGAGGACCCAGAGGAGAAGGGCGGCGAGGGGTGCGAGCAGCCTGAGCTCTTCCGCTGTTGCGCTCGTCACAACCGGCGCGATGAGCACCGTGACCGCGGCGAGCGCAAGTATGATGGCAAAGACCGCCGGGCGCACCTCGAGGTTCCCCCATGCCGGACGCTGCCCGCCAGTCGCCGCCGGGAGAAGGGGTAGAGCCAGGCGACGCCCGCCGGGGTGCAGGTATCCTCGATGAGGTGGAGGATGCACCCAACAAAGAATGCAGCCCCGAATGCGGGGAGGAGTGCGAGAGACACCCCGAGCCACGTGAGGATGACAGCGAGGTAGCCGGAGAGGAGGAGGGAGGTCAACCCGACGCCCGGGAGCGAGTGGAGTAGCCCCCGGTGCCGGTGCCGGTAGCTCTTCCGGAGGATGAGCGTGAAGACGAGGGAGAGCGGGTAGTAGATGAGGTACCTGATGGTATAGCCGAAGACCGGGAGGGCGACGGCAAGACCGTTTACAACCTGCCCGCGCTTCCCCTTCACCCCGCCGATCCGGCCGTGAAATATCGCGGCATCTGCGGCATCCGCATCGGGTGCGAGAGAGCCTACGAAGACACCGAAGAGGAGGACGGCGATCAGGGCAGGGTCGAGGGCGGTGAGCCAGGGCGCTATGAGAAGCCCGGCCGTGGTGAGACTGATATAGACGTGCTGGTCGCCTCGCATTGAGTATCCCTATAAACTGGAGAGCAATCGCTGATAAAGGTCACTCCTGCGGCCTGAAAGTGAAGATCCCCATAATCTGGCCGGATAGGTAGGTGTAAGACTCCGGGAGAAGGGGATGGACTACGCTCCCGCTACGATGGCTTCATCGGCTATCCAGGCTTCTCACTCACAGGGATGGATCGCTCCCGGTCCTGCGGGAGAAGAGGAGCACGGCAGCGCCGATGACGATGAGGACTGCCAGGGCCACCATGATGTAGGGGGCAAACGGGACCTCGACCGAGAACGTCAACGCCCCGATGATGATCCCGCCTACGATTATGCAGCCGCTGCTCAGGGCCGCCCCTGCAAGTGAGAGATCAGGGCTCATGCAAAACCTCCGGTGAGGATGGGGAAGGCCGTCCGGAGTCCGATGATGATGAACTGGACGGATATGGCGATGAGGAGCATGCCCATCAACCGGTTGACGGCGCGATACTCCCGCTGGCCGATGCGCTGGACGATGACGTCGGAGTGGCGCATCATGATGTAGGTGAGCCCGATGGCGGTCACGGCGGCCACCGGGACGACGGCGATAGCGACAAGCCCCATCGCGGTCGCCTCGTTCATGAGGACGATGGCGGATGTTATGGCGCCGGGCCCGGCGATCATGGGGATTGCGAGCGGCATGACCGCTATGTCATCCGCATCCTGCCCCTCGTACTTCTCGGTCGCGGTCATCTGCGTCCTCGACGTCTTCGCATAGACCATGTCCATGCCGATACCGAAGAGGAGGAGGCCGCCGGCGATACGGAATGCCTCGATGGATATGCCGAAGAGCTGCAGGATCCAGCCGCCGGCGACGGTGAATATGAGCAGGGTGACGAGGGCAAACTCGGTTGAGTCCCGCGCAACCTTGAGTTTTGCTGCCTGATCCATCGTGCCGGTGAGGGAGACGAAGATCAGGGTGGCGGCGAGCGGGTTCACTACGATGATGATCGAAGAGAAGCTCAGCAGCACAAAACTCAGGAGGTCGACCATGAGTGATCAGATATCTGCAGGTTTGCTATTAGCACTTGTGGTTTCTCGGAAGGGTGAATATCCTTCCACCCTGGAAATGCAGATGTATGAGGCGGGAGGCGCCCGGAGCACACGATGCAGACCCCGCATGGGAGGGGGCGCAAGCGAGCTCCACCGCCCGCAGGTGCCGGGCAGGCCTATCCAGGAGGTCAGAAGCGCAAGCGCATCTCAGGTAGGAGTTACGCAGTTTGCCCAAAATGCTGATCTCTCTTGATTGATATATGCGATTTATTGATCACTTTAAGTTGACAAACATTTAAGTCACGATGCATTTTGCGTAACCCCTATCAGGCTTTGCAGCCGAACAGAACTGCTCTTCTCCAGAACAGGCGATCCATGCGAAAATTCGAAAAACCTGGCGAGATTACCGATGATAATTCCAAAAAAGGTATCTCCGTCTCTCACTCGTAGAGGACGGGCTCATCGATCTTCGAGTACTCGACCAGCTCGGTGGGTGTGAAGTGGATACCGATCTCACGGTCGGCGCTTCTGGGGGAATCGGATGCGTGGACCACGTTTCGCCCGATATCAAGGCCAAAGTCGCCGCGGATTGAACCCGGGGCCGCTTCGGCGGGGTTTGTGGCGCCGATCATCGTCCTGACGACCGCAACCGCGCCTTTTCCTTCCCAGACCATCAGGAAACAGGGCCCGCTCATGATATACCTCTTCAGGCCGGGGAAGAAGGGTTTTTCCAGGTGCTCCCGGTACTGTTCGACAACCCGCTCTTCGGGGAGGAGCTCGAGCTTTGCCGCTACAAACTTCAGCCCCTTCGCCTCAAACCGGGAGATGACCTCCCCGACGAGTCCGCGCTGGACACCGTCGGGCTTGACCATCACAAAAGTGCGATCCATGGGATCACTCTTTGCCACGGGCCCGCCGGCCGGCCGCGGTCCACTGGACGCGGCGCGGTACCCGGCCGAGCCTGTAGTTGTTCTGGCACTTGCTGCTGCAGAAGTAGTAGATTGTCCCGTCCCGCCGGACAAACATCTTGCCGGTGCCGGGCTCCAGGATCTCTCCACAGAAACTGCAGATGTACCTGTCGACCATGATTTTACCGCCTCGAGAGCTTCTTGGCTTCACGCTCGGTCTCGAGCAGCGAGAGGATGTCTCCCTCCCGGATAGGGCCCACCGTGTTGCGGGTGATGATCCGGCCCTTGTTTGGACCATCAAGGACCCGGCACTTCACCTGCTGGGCCTCTCCATGCATCCCGGTGAGGCCGATAACCTCGATAACTTCTGCGGGCGTTCCGTCGTTTGCCATAGTCTAACTCCTCACTGTTTCAGTGCAGTCATCTGCTTTGCGATCTCTTCGACGAGATCCTTTGCCTTGCCGGGTTTGACGATAGCTGCGGCAGCTGAACCGACCTCAAGGCCGCTCGCCAGACCGATATCGTTCTGCTTTGTGATGAAGAGAAACGGGATCTGTTTCTCATCACAGAGCAGCGGCAGATGCATGACGATCTCTTCCGGCTCAACATCAGCCCCGATAAGAACCAGCTGGGCGACGTTTCGTTCTACTGCCTTTGTTGCTTCGTTGGACCCTTTCTTCACCTTGCCGGTATCTCTTGCTACCTCAAGGGCTTCAAGGGCCTTATTCTGGATCTCCTCAGGAGTCTCAAATTTCACGTATGCCTTTGCCATAACTCACCTCTTTCAGGGGCGGGTATTCCACCCCGTCATCATTCATCAGTAGCGTAGCTGATCGAATGTGCTGTATTATGTCAATAAGACGAGAGATAAAGGTTTGTCATTTGACCACGCCCCGGAGCCGGCGGCCCGGTCATCCCCGCGTGGGCACAGGCAGCGGTAGCGCTATACCGGTATCCGGTATACCTGGACACCACGGGCATCATAGATGACCTCGAGCGACTCGACCGGGAGCGCGACTGCGTAGCGATCGCGCTCTTCAGCGCCGACGTAGAGCAGGGTCGCGTTGTATGCCCGCAGAAGGTCGATGGTTCTTGACGGTTGCTCGTATATCGCCCGCACGTCACCTCTCCGCTCACTTATGCGTCCTTCGTCCCCCCGCCACATGTACTCATGAAACGGCATACCGAGGACCGTCGGTATGCCGGTGAACGTCGATACACGGGAGTAGTAGGTGTAGTCCCCGTCCTCGGCCTCGACGATGATGTGGTCCCCGGGGAGGTCACGGAGGAACGCGATCGCCGCCGC
>JAAZID010000218.1 GCA_012510295.1 Methanomicrobiales archaeon
ATCACTCATGATTATGCACCCCCCAGGAAGAATGGGGCAAGACGTCCGATGACAAACGCCAGGATCCAGGCGACGATTAGACCGTAGACAACTGAGAAACCGGTCCATTTCCACGACTGGGTCTCTTTCTTGATGACTCCAACCACCGCGACGCACGGAGTGTAAAGAAGCACAAAAACCATCAAAGAAAGAGCTATTGCCGGAGAAAAGCCCGGATCAGCGAGAATCGTCGCAGAAAGAGTCTCTTCTCCGGTCCCATAGAGGACACCGAGCGATCCGATGACGACCTCTTTCGCGAGGAATCCGAAGATCAGCGCGACCGCGATCTTCCAGTCGAACCCAATTGGCGCCACCAACGGCTCTACCAGGTGTCCGATCGAGCCGACAAGACTCGCTTCACTCCCGTATTCGACACCGTAGGGAAACGATGCCAGAACCCAGACAAGCAAAGCGCCGAGGAGGATGATTGTCCCGGCTTTCCTGAGGTACAGCGACCCCCGGCTCCACATGTGGAGGAGGCTCGTCATTGCCGTCGGGATTCGGTAGGGGGGCATCTCCATGATGAAGGGCGAAGATTCCCCCTTGAGGATAGTGCTCCTGAAGAGTTTTGCAGACACAATAGCAACGACGATCCCGAGAACATAGAGGAAAAACATCACCCCACCCGCCCGGGTTCCGAAGAATGTACCTGCGAAGAGAATGTACACGGGGAGCCTCGCGCTACAGGACATGAACGGGTTGACCAAGATCGATATCAGCCGATCTCTCTCCCCCTCGATCGACCGCGAGGCCATGATCGCAGGGACGTTGCACCCAAACCCGATCAACATCGGGATGAACGCTTTCCCGGGTAGCCCGAGGGCATGCAGAGGCCGATCCATGATGAACGCAGCACGCGCCAGGTAGCCGGAGTCCTCAAGAAGTGCGAGAATCAGGAAGAGTATGAAGATATTCGGTAGGAAGACGAGGACAGCACCGACGCCACTGATAACACCATCGCCGATGAGAGAGCCAAGCCAGGCAGGCCCGATTGAACTGGTTGCGAACTCAGCGAGCCACGCGGTACCAACCTCAATCGCGGTGGCAAAGGGGGCACCGACCGCAAACGTCAGTTCGAACGCCCCCCACATCAGGGCGAGGAAGATCGGGATACCAAGGTACCTGTCGGTGATGACGCGGTCGAGCATGTCTGAGGCGCTCGCACCTTCGCTGGCACCAGCGCTCCGGACCTGCAGTAGGATGGCCGCGATCGTTTCATAACGCTTGTCCGCCATAGATGCTTCGTACTCGCCGGCATCAATTGAAGAGAGGAGGTTCTGCACGCGGGCGGAGGCGGGCCCCTCCCCGACCAAGGTCAAGACGCTCTCGTCCCCCTCCAGAAGTTTGACCGCAAGCCAGCGACGAGGGTATTGCACAGAGAGGGATCTGTCGATCGCAAGGGCATCGGTAAGCGATGTGATCATCGCCTCCACTTCCGAGCCGTAGTCCACGGTGCGCTCGTGGTGCGATGAGGACTTCACCACTCTGATAGCGGCGTCAAGGAGGGCACCTATCCCGTCGCCCCGGGTTCCGACCGTGCGCACAACCGGGATCTCAAGGAGTGCCGAGAGCTTCTCCCGGTCGATCGTATCCCCTCGTGC
>JAAZID010000003.1 GCA_012510295.1 Methanomicrobiales archaeon
GGGCAGGGGTTACGGCTCCGGATGGGCGAAAAACCCCTGGTCACCATCTGTGAGAGGCCAATGCTCTCCTACGTCATCGATGCCTTTGAGGCCGCAGGACACGAGGTTATCGTGGTCGCCTCGTACCGGACGCCGTTCACCAGGAACTGGTGCCGGGCCAGGGGGATCACCCTGTATGAAGCCGAAGGGCTTGGTTACATCGAGGATATCCAGGCAGCGGTCGCGGATCTCGGGGAAGAAGGGACGCCTCTCTTCACGTGCGTCTCCGATCTCCCCTGCCTCGTGCCCGGTATCATAACCGGCATTGAGGAGGCCTGGCGCCGGGCGGGAACGCCGGCATGCTCGACATGGGTGCCCCGCGACCTCTGCGAAGAGCAGGGTTGCCGCACACAGTATACAGAGATGGTCGACGGCACGCAGGCCTGCCCGGCCGGGATCAACATACTGACGGCAGGCGATCTCGAGGGCGCCCAGGAGGAACTACAGCTCCTCCTGCACGACCGCAGGCTTGTCTTCAACATCAACACGCGTGAAGAACTCCTGCTGGTGCAGGAGTACCTCTGCCGGAGACAGGGATTGTAGCACCGGGTGGATGCTACATCTACCCTCAATTTCCGGGAGAGAAACTCTATTATCGGATTGCCGCCGACCTCTATGTATGGAGACCGGCCGGGAGATCGAACTTGAGGGACATATCATCGATTCAGGCGTTATGACCCTGGTGTTCGATAAGATCATGGACATGGGAGGGGAGTTTGAGATCCTCGCATTCGATGTCGGGAAGCTGAAGACAGATACGAGCTACGCACGCCTGCGCGTCTCTGCGCCCGACGTTCAACAGCTCGATGCTATTCTCTATGAACTGCATCGGGTCGGAGCGCGCACACCTGAGATCAGTGATGTCATCCTCGTGCCGGCAGAGGGTGACCGGATCCTCCCGAAGGGGTTCTACTCGACCACCAACCACCCGACATTCGTGAAGTACCAGGACGAGTGGCTGCCTGTCGAGCGGATCGAGATGGATTGCCACATCGTGGTCGATGAGGAGAGTAAACGGGCGGTCTGCAGACCGATCTCAAAGATCAAAGCCGGAGATGCTGTTGTCGTGAGCGAGGCCGGGGTGCGCGTGATCTACCCGGAGCGGCCGAGGAAGGTCAGCACGTTTGAGTTCATGCACGGGACCGTCTCATCCGAGCGGCCGAGCGAGGCGATCATAGCAAGGATCGCCCGTGAGATCCTGAAGCTGAAAGATGCGGGAGAGAGAATCGCGCTCGTCGGCGGGCCGGCGATCGTCCACACCGGGGCGGCGGGAGCCCTCGCAGATATGATACGCGAGGGCTACATCGACGTGCTCTTTGCGGGAAACGCGCTTGCCACTCATGACATTGAGTCTAACCTCTATGGCACATCCCTCGGTATGGACGTCAGGACAGGCACGCTCGTCACCGGCGGGCATAAACACCATATATGCGCCATAAGCGAGGTCATGAGGGCCGGATCCATCAAAGATGCGGTCGAGCAGGGGATCGTCACCGGCGGGATCATGTACGAGTGTGTGAAGAAGGGCATCCCGTTTGTTCTCGCCGGATCCATCCGGGACGACGGGCCGCTCCCCGATGTGATCACAGATGTCGTCAAGGCGCAGGATGCGATGCGCCATCACCTCCAGGATCTCGGGATGGTCGTGATGGTCGGGACGCTCCTCCACTCCATCGCCGTCGGAAACTGCCTCCCCTCAGACGTCAAGACCGTCTGCGTCGATATCAACCCCGCATCAGTGACAAAGCTGATGGATCGGGGCACGACCCAGGCGATCGGTGTCGTGAGCGATGCGGGGACGTTCCTCCCGCTGCTCGCAAAGCAGCTGGAGGAGCAGAAAAAAAAGGCCTGTTAGCGCGTAAGCGGCATACAAAACGGCTTTTCGTTCTTGAGAACAAACTCCCACTCTTCTTTACATGCGCAATCCATCTCCGCAAGCGCACGTAAGAGCCCGACATCTGCGGTCAGCGAGTAATCGCTGATACCCTTCACGATATCGCGATCGCATATCCCGCAGTTGTGCGGCCCTCTGGCCTGCCCGCCGCCGACGGGGTCGCAGAGGATATGCAC
>JAAZID010000219.1 GCA_012510295.1 Methanomicrobiales archaeon
CTACGAGGGCGCGCTCGCCACGGTGACGGGGCGCGTGGCCTCGATCCCGGATGATGAACGGGTGGGGGTCTACTACGCCGAAGGTCCAAAGGGACTCTCGACCGATCCCACGGGCTCGCAACACTCCGAGCTCATCGAACTCTGCGGCGGAAAGAACATCGCGGACTGCGCGCTCACGCCCGGTATGGGGATGACCGAGGTCTCGATGGAGCAGATCATCCGGTGGGACCCCGATGTCATCCTGGCCGGCGAGCCGGAGTTCTACGCTGCGGTCTGGACCGATCCGCTCTGGCAGGATATCACCGCCGTGAAGGACGGCCGGGTCTACCTCATACCGCGGACGGCGTTCTGCTGGTTCGACCGCCCGCCGGGCATCAACCGGATCATCGGTATCCCCTGGACCGCGAACGTTCTGTATCCCGATCTCTTCAGCGATATGGACCTCGAAGACCTTATCCGGGAGTATCACGAGATCTTCATCCATGTATCGCTCACCGATGACCAGATCCAGGGTATCCTGAGCCCGGAGGTTTAGATCATGAAGAAAGAGAGTGAGGGGGCGGGGCGCATGGACAGGATCGCAAAGACCGTCTTTGCTCCTATCTACCCGGTGATCGCAGAGCAGATCCTCGACCGGTGCGGGATCACCCGTGGCCGGTGCCTCGATATCGGCAGCGGTCCGGGGTCGCTCGGTATAGCGCTTGCGCGGTCAAGCGATCTCGCGGTCACGCTCCTCGATTCATCGCTCGAGGCGCTTGAGATCGCTGAAAAAAACGTCCGGGAGGCCGGACTTTCGGACCGGATATCCCTCCTCCCGGGGGATGTCCACGAAATCCCGCTCCCCGCAGGGTCAATTGACCTCATCGTCAGTCGTGGCTCGATCTTCTTCTGGGACGATCTCGCCCGGGCGTTTGCTGAGATCCACCGGGTGCTCGCGCCCGGCGGGAAGACCTACGTCGGGGGCGGGTTTGGGACCGCTGAACTCAGGGACTCGATAACGATCGCTATGGTGAAGAAGAACCCGGACTGGAAGAACTTCCGGGACAAAAACCTCGGCGCCGATAACCAGGCGCGGATAGCGGGTGTCGTGAACGATCTCGGGCTTCCTCACCGGATCATCAACGACGACTCAGGGTTCTGGATCGTGATAGAGAAGGAGCATTAGGCATGCACTGCTCCATATGCGAGAACCGCTGTGTTATCAGGCCCGGGGGGACCGGGATCTGCCGGATGTACACAAACGAGGGCGGGGCGATCGTCGAGCGGTTCCCCGACCACTACATCGCGGCGATGCCGATCGCGATCGAGACGATGCCGATGTGCCACTACTTCCCCAGGGAGACGTTCCTCCAGGTGAGTGGCATCGGGTGCACATTCTCCTGTGGCGGGTGCATATCCGAGACTATCGCCCACCATGCAGAGGCTGTCTCCGGGGCCCTCCGGCATATCCCGCCCGATACCCTGGTCAGGCGCGCCCAGAAGGAGGGGTGCCGGGGGATAACGTTCTGCCTCAACGACCCGACCGCCATGCACCAGACGTTCCTCCGGGTTGCCCGGGCGGCGCACGATGCGGGGCTCCTCATCGGGTGCGCGACGAACGGCTACTACACGGAAGAGTCGCTTCAGGAGATCGCATCCGCGATCGATTTTGTGAATATCGGGCTGAAAGGGGCATCCGATACGTGTTACCGCTCCTGTGGGGCGAGATCGGCCGAGCCGACCTACCGGACGGTGCAGGCACTCTTTGAGGCCGGTGTCCACGTCGAGGTCTCCTGCATGTATGCGGGGGACTCCCGCGACGAGCTGTTTGCCGCCGCCGCAAGGATCGCGGA
>JAAZID010000419.1 GCA_012510295.1 Methanomicrobiales archaeon
CGTCGTCGACCGCGAGGATCTCCTCTACCGGGGAAAACAGCCGTTTTTCTGGATGGCATACCAGTCACTCCGCCCCCCGGATCCCGAAAGGCCGGAGAGGAGGCGGCTGATATGGGCGTACGATGAGTACCAGAATACCAGCAGCGTCAGGATACCCACATCGAGAGAGGTCTTCGGCGAGGAGTTTGTGCTCAGGAAGAGCGTCATCATGCGGAAGTGCTACCGGACGCCCGCCCCGATCCTCATGGCGGCGCATGCGATCGGCATGGGCCTCTTCTTCCGCGAGGGCATGCTCGCCGGCCCGACCACAAAGGCCGAGTGGAACGCACTCGGGTATGATGTGGAGGGGGAGTTTAAGAGCGGCCGCCAGGTGAGGATCACCCGCCCGGAGGAGTATGCGGCAAACATCGTGCCCACTATCTGGGAGGGGCACCTCATCGACCTCCAGGTCTTCAGCCGGCGCGAGGAGGAGGTCTCGTTTATCGCGCGCTCAATACAGCGCGATATCACCATGGATGGGCTATGCCCTGAGGATATACTGGTTGTATCTTTAAACACCCGGTCAAACGCCGGGGTGAGAAGCGTTGCAGAGGAGCTCATGGAGCGCGGCATCGAGACATACATCTCATCTGCGCCGGCTAAAAACAGGCTTGATACAGGCGTAAAACCAGATATTTTCTCTGAGGCGGGCTGCGTCACGATCTCGGGCATAAACAGGGTGAAGGGAAACGAGGGGAATGTGGTCTATATACTCGGGTTTGATGTTATAGGGAGAAACGACGAGAGCATCCCGCTCAGAAACAGCCTCTTCGTCGCCCTGACCCGATCCCGGGCGTGGGTAACCCTCACGGGGATCGGCCGGTACCCGATATACGAGGAGATGAGGACCATCCTTGAGCAGCTCCGGAGCACCGGCGGGCTCACCTTCACCTACAGGAGCAGGCCGAAGGTCGCGTTTGATGCGGGTGTTGATACAGAGCCAGAGGGCGTCTCGTACCAGCAGATACTGCTGTATTCGGATAAGTGACCCGGCGTGAGAGTAGGACAGGTAACCTCTTTACCGCTCCCGCCTGATTATCAGAGAGGATGATCCGCGACGCCCGCGAGGAGAGGGACACCTGGTACGCCTTTGGGCTTGCAAGGCTTCAGGCCGGCGAGATCGATGAGGCAGTCCGGTGTTTCGATCGCGCTCTCGAGCTCGACCCGGCGTTCACCGAGGCCGCCCGGATGAGGGGGGAGGTGCTGTTAGAGCCCGGCGCCGGGTATGAGGCGCCCCGGAAGAAGGAGGAGAAGCCGGCGTCCCGGCCCCGCTCCAGAAAGGCCGAAAAAATTCTCCGGTTTCTCCGGACAAAAGAACACTTCAGGGATAAGGTTGCGCACATCGAGAAGCTGCCCCCGCACAAGCCTGTCTACGGCACCGTCTCCCCCCCTCTCCCCGAACCGCTCGCGGCATACCTTGAGCGGCAGGGAATCGATCTCTATACGCACCAGTGCGAGACCATCCGGCAGATCCGCGAGGGAAACCACGCCATCCTGACCACACCGACGGCCAGCGGGAAGACACTGGCGTTCAACATCCCTGTATTTGAGATACTGCTGAAGGATCCTCTCGCGACGGCGCTCTATGTATACCCCATAAAAGCCCTGGCAAACGACCAGTACAAGACGTTGAGGGAGTTTGAGGCGGCGACGAAGATCATCGTCAACGCCAGGAGGTTTGATGGCGATACGCCGGATGACGAGCGCGACCGCATACGAAGCAGATCGAAGGCGGTCCTGACAAACCCCTATGCATTGCACTACATACTCGGATCACACAGGAGATGGGCGTCTTTCTTCTCAAACCTCAGGTGTATCGTCATCGACGAGGCACACGCCTACCGTGGGGTCTTCGGGTCGAATGTCGCCATGGTATTCCGGAGACTACAGAGGATCTGTGCCCATTACGGCTCGGATCCACAGTTCATCCTTTCATCTGCAACGATCGCAAACCCGGAGGAGTTCGGCGAGAAGCTCGCCGGCCGGCCGGTCGTCCATATCAGTCGCGACGGATCCCCACGGGGCTCCAGGTTCTTCGTCCTCTACAATCCGGAGGGAGAGGAAGCAAAGGAGGATACGGCGTCGCTCTCCATGCATAATGAGACGGTGAAACTGCTCTCCGCATGCGTCAGGATGAAGACCCAGACGCTCTGTTTCGTCCGGTCGCGCCAGCTGGCTGAACTTATAACGCTCTGGACGAAGGAAGCGCTCAGGGATAAGCACCCCCGCCTGGCGCGGAGGGTCCAGTCATACCGGGGCGGCTACCTGCCCGAAGACCGGTTGCGGATCGAGCAGCAGATCAAGGACGGCTCACTCCTCGGGATCGTATCGACAAACGCCCTTGAGCTCGGTATCGATATCGGGTCGCTCGACTGCGTCATCCTCTCCGGGTATCCTGGGACGATGATGTCGACCTGGCAGCAGGCGGGCCGGGCGGGGAGGCGGGCGACGGAGTCCGTCGCCATCATGGTCGCTTACGCAAACCCGCTCGAAAAGCATTTCACCCGCCACCCTGAGGACTTCTTCGCCCGGCCGCACGAAAATGCGGTTCTAGACCTCGAAAACCGGTATATCCGTGCGAATCATGCTCTCTGCGCTGCGCTGGAGCTCCCGATCGA
>JAAZID010000220.1 GCA_012510295.1 Methanomicrobiales archaeon
GATATGTCGCTACGCCTTCATGCACTCTGTAGCGAGCGAAAAGAGCCGGAGTTCTTCCTGTAATGAGCAGGTTATCCGGAATTCAGGAAGCACAACCATGAAACATCATCCGTCCTACGCAGTCCGCCCTCTCCTTCCGGTTTATCCGGAACCGGTGGATACGCCGCCTGCGCAGAGGCGCTGGATCCTGGTCCAGGATAGTTCCGTCCTCTTCAGGAGCGAGCCTGCGCCCGGCACAGTTCTCATGCCCGACCCGCTCTCCGCCGGCCTCGTGTGCGGAGCGCCGGTCTACCTCGGTACCCGTGATGGGTTTGTCTATTACGTAGCCGAGGTCTCTGCCGGCACCACGCTCCCCGCCGGCTGGCAACCAGCACCGGTCCGGGAACTCTCCGGAAAGGTTCCGGAGGGCGATATGGCCGTAGCCTCCTACGCCATGCGGATCCTTGACTTCGACCGCTCGACCGCCTTCTGCGGCAGGTGCGGGGCCGCGACCCGTCCACTCACAACCGAGCGGGCACGAGCATGCACGGCCTGCGGCCGCATCGTATACCCCCGGATCTCGCCTGCCATAGTCGTGCTGATCAAGAGAGGGGAGGAGATCCTGCTCGCTCGCTCTCCACACTTCACGCCGGGAATCTTCTCGGTCATCGCTGGCTTCAACGAACCGGGCGAGAACCTTGAGCAGACTGTCCACCGCGAGGTCGCAGAGGAGGTCGAGATTAGCGTGCGAGATATCCGGTACTTCGGGAGCGAGCCCTGGCCGTTTCCCGACTCGCTCATGATCGGGTTCATCGCGGACCATGCGGGAGGAGAGATCCGGATCGATAACCAGGAGATCGAGGCCGCCGGCTGGTTCACCCGCGAGGCCCTGCCATCCCTCCCCCCGGGGAAGAGCATATCGCGGGCGCTCATCGAGGCGTGGCGCCGGCGGGAGATCTGAGAGTGTAGCGTGGCAGGCGGAGGATGCCGGTCGGGAACACCCCTACTACAATGCCTATGGATAAAATACATACCTGAGATCCCACATCGCTCCACCCATAGCTTCAAATATAAGCAGACGCCTAGGGGCAGTTCATGTTGCGGGGCCCTATATCCCTCGAGACGGCGACGGTCTGTGCTATCGGGATGGCCGCGTTACTGACCATCGCCGTATCCGCAGCCCTCCTCCTGACTACGGGAGGGGAGGCCCCGGATGCAGGCCCCGCCGACCCCATCCCCTCCGTCATCCTGGTGGAGATCGCCGCTGGCTATGGCGACGGTGGATCCACCGATACCCCGGTGGTACGCATAACCGGCACACAAGATGCGATCAACCTTACGGCCTCCCGGGTTTACCTCATCGATCCGGGAGGGGAACTGCACGATGTGGAGACCGCGATCCTCAGGAACGCGACACTCGGCGAGGGGATGACAGCATACGTCTTTTATCTCCCGGTGGATGGCCTGCCGGCGGCGTCCGGGTACTGGATCACCGATGAACCGGATATGGTCTTCTCGACCGCCTACCATTCCGGAGTCCGCCCCTTCTCTCCCGGCGGGCAGTGGCGGATCGTCATCTATGATCCGGGTTTGATGAAAAACAGGGTCGATTGGGTTTTCCGGGTCACCTGACCTTCGTCCCCGGTTCGACCGGACGGGCGGGGACGAGGAGGGAGGCCTCATCGCCGGCGGCGAGGACCATCCCCCTGCTCTCGACGCCGAAGATCTTTGCCGGGGCGAGGTTTGCAACGAGCGCTACATCCATCCCCACCAGTTCATAGGGGGTGTAAAACTGTGCTATGCCGCTGACCACCTGCCGTTTTTCGCCGCCGAGGTCGACGATGAGCTTGTAGAGTTTCTTCGAGCCCTTGATCGCCTCAACCGAGACGACCTTTGCGATCCGGATATCGAGTTTTGCAAACTCTTCGATCGAGATGAGTTCCGGCCCCTTTTGGGCAGCTTTTTCAGCTTCTTCGACTCGCATGTTAAGTGTTTTCTCAAGATCTTTGACCTGATCCTTCTCGATCTTTGAAAAGAGCAGGGCGGGCTTCGCGAGCGCACGTGCCCCCACCGGCGCCGTGGCCTCGGAGACCGGGTGGTCGGCGATATCGTCGTCGTAACCGAGCATCGTCCAGGCCCGCTGCATCGCATCGGGCATAACGGGCTGGAAGAGGAGGGCGAGCGCCTTAGTGATCTGCAGACAGTCGGCGATCACCTGCTCTGCCGCGCTCCGATCTTCCTTGATCAGCTTCCAGGGGGCGTTATTCTGGATGTAGGCGTTCCCAAACGACGCAAGTGCCATCATCGCATCGACAGCGTTCTTGAAGTCGTAGTCACGCATCTCCTCATCGACCGCGGCGAGCGTCCGCTCGATCTCCCCGGTGATGGCCGGGTTGATCGGGAGGTCGGGCACACCGCCGAACTCTTTCTCGGCGAAGTACATCGTCCGGTAGATGAAGTTTCCAAGCGTGCCTACGAGCTCGTTGTTCACCCGATCGGCGTAGACATGCCAGGAGAAATCAAGCTCCTTTGTGTGGTTCGTGTAGGCGAGGAGGTAGTAGCGGAGGTAATCTGCTGGAAGGTCCAGGTCCAGGTAATCATCGTTTGTCCAGACGACGTAGCCCCGGGACTTTGAGAACTTCTTCCCCTCGATCGTGACCATGCCGCTTGCGACCACGGCATCCGGGAGGCCGTAGCCCGCCGCCTTGAGGAGCGCCGGCCAGAAGATGCAGTGGTGGTAGACGATATCTCCGCCGATGAAGTGGGTGACGCGAGTCTTATCACCGCACCAGTAATCTTTCCAATCCTCGCCAATATCTTCCGCCCACTCCTTCGTGAACGATATGTAGCCGATGGGTGCATCGACCCAGACGTAGACGACGAGGTCATCGCTCCCGGGGAAGGGGACACCCCAGTCCATCGTCCGGGTGATGCACCAGTCGTGCAGAAGCTCCCGCACCCACCCGAGGGCGTAGTTCCGGGCCATTGCGGTGCCTTTAAGGTTTGGGAGATACTCAAGCAGGAAGTCCTGGAATGCCGAGAGCCTGAAGAAGTAGTGCTCCTGCTCCCGGTTCTCGGCCCTCCCACCACAGATTTTGCAGACCGCTTCTGTGATCTGGCCGGGCTCGAGGTGCTGTCCACATCCCTGGTCGCACTCATCCCCCCGGGCGATGGCGCCACAGTAGGGGCAGATCCCCTCGACGTAGCGATCGGGGAGGAACCTCTCACATTCGGGGCAGTAGCTCTGGCTGATAGTCTTTTTGTAAACGTAGCCGTTCTCGATCAGCCTCTCGACGATCAAGCGGGTGGTCGCGCGGTTCATAGGGTCGTCGGTCATGCCGAATCGGTCGAAGACGACGCCCATCCTCCGGAACGTCTCATAGAAGTGCTCATGATAGCGCTCCGAGAGTTCCCGGGGGGTCGATCCCTCTCGCTCTGCGCTGATCACGATCGGTGTCCCGTGATTATCGGAACCGCATATGAAGACGACCTCCTCCCCGGACCGGCGCATATATCGCACGTAAAA
>JAAZID010000221.1 GCA_012510295.1 Methanomicrobiales archaeon
TCCAGCGGTAGTCGACCGTCATCTCATCTAGGACGGTAACTCCATCGCCTGCGATCTTTGTAATGTGCAGTTCGGTCGTCGGTGCCGCCGATGCGGCACCTGCAAGCATGCTCACGCAGAGGAGCGCGAGCAGCGTCCATATCAGTCTTTTTTGCATAGTTTCATCTCCAGAACCTGGATAATTCCGGCACGCCCGGGGGGGATGTGAGCATGCTCCACCACTCACCGGTCGTGCCTGCCGGGAGGCGGACGGTATCGATGATGGTCCCTGGTGGACACACCGTTACCTCTCCCTCCTCTGTGATCTCTGCCACCGCTACCATCTCCACATCGATCGATCCCGGACAGACGGTGGCCCTGACATACCCGAGTGTTCTCTCGTGGCCGGCCTGGTAGCCCTCGGGTTTTTCCTCTGTAAGGGGATAGAACGGACCACCGCCGCATCCAACGACAAAATACTCCGTCCCGCCCGCCCGGTAGCGCTCGTAGGTGTGGGTGTGCCCGCTGAAGACCGCATCAACGCCCGCCTGTGAGAAGATCTCGCTCCACTCGGCCCTGAGCGCCAGATCCCCGCCCGGGTGCTTCCGGTCGGAGCTGAACGGCGGGTGATGGAACGCCACGATCTTCCGGGGCAGGGGAGATGCGAGGTCTTCTTCAAGCCAGGCGGTCTGTGTCTTCATGTCCGCCCATGCCCGGTCGTTGCTGTCGAGGACGGTCACGTGGAGGCTGTCGGCATCGAAGGAATAACGGATTGGAAGCCCGAAGATGGCAGGGAAGACCTCTACCGGCCCGTCGTGGTTGCCCGCCACCGGCACAAGGGTCGTGTTCCTGAGCACCGGTCCTGCTATAGCGAAGAACTCATCCCACTCCGATTCATCACCGACAAAGTCGCCGGTATGGATGACAAAGAGGATCTCCTCCTCTTCGGCCATCCTCTCCGCCACAAGGCCGTGTCGTTCGGTCTGCGCAAAGAAGGGCCTCTGCCCCTGGCTGTCGCCGTATATGATACAGGTGAACGCCTGGTCCCCGAATGTCCGGAACCTGCAGTCTTCCACCGCCTCATCGCCGGCAACGACTCGGTAGCTGTAGGTGGTCGCCGACAGGAGTCCCGTGAGGTGCACGCGGTGCATGCCTCCATCCCCGGAGGAGGGGACGCAGGCGGTCTCGCCGCCTCTGGGGGAGTACTCGACCCATCCTGTGGCGTTCCCGGTCGCCTTCCAGTTGATCGTCGTCGAGTCTGCGGTGGTGTTCGTGACGTACGGGCCCCATACGATGGTCGCTGATGCCGCCGGGATGAGGAGCACGACCGCCATCGCAGAGAACCACCTCACCCAGTTCACTCTTTGAGCACCACCCTGCATATGGTCGTCTCTCCCGGCGTCACCAGCACATCCCAGGCGGTCTTTGAGTCATTCTCGGAGACGACCCTGACATCGTATGTGCCGATGCACATCCCGGGGAAGGTATGCGGTGCTTTCTCGCCGGTATACCTGCCGTAGAGGTAGATCTTCGCGTCCGGGACCGTGCTCTCGACGAGGAGGTCGCCGCTGACGTACTCCCGGAGCGTACAGGTGATGGCGCCGCCGGTCCTGGCCCCCTCCGGTATACTGATGACCTCTTCGGCGGGGAGGTAGCCGGGCTTTGAGACGAGGATACGGTGCTGGCCGGGCGAGAGGCCGTCTATCCGGCACGGTGTGGTCTTCCCGGTGGGGAACCCGTCGATGAATACCCCGGCGCCCCCGGGGTCTGACCGGATGGTGATCGAGACGGTATTCTCGCTTCCTGGTTCTACTGTGTACGTCTCACCGTCCCCGACTCTCAAGGGTATCGCGTGTGAGCGGTATGTCTCCTCCCAGAGGACGGTGACCCAGGACTTTGTGCCCTCGATCTCAGCATCGCCCGGGATGTTACTGGCCGGATAGAACCCGTTCACCGTGAACTTTGCACCCGCATAGGCCTCTGAGTCTATCTGGATGGTCTTCCAGCGCCGGGGTGTCAGGCCGTCGAGGGAGATTGGTGCGATAGCATCGGGGTAGACCCAGACCTGGCGTGGTTCAAACCGGTAGCTGGAATCTTCCTTCTTCCCGGCAGGGTCACTCTCTTCGAGATCGATGGTGTGCAGACCTTCACGGAGACCGTAGATGACCCGGGGAGTCTTCCAGATCTGCTTTTTGTTGTCGAGGATGATCGCCATGTCCGGCGGGTAGGACTCGATGTAGAGCCCGCCGGAGTGGTTCTTCACGATCTCTGTCTCACCCGGTCTCTTTGTGGGGGGTGCCGCGGCACCGGTCGGTGCGGGGGTCGTCGTACCCTCGCCGGGGGCCTGAGTGCTCTCAGGTTCCACCGAGGTTGCTGTACCTCCTCCGAAGAACGAGAATATACTCTTCAGGAAAGCACGGATGGCCTCAATGAAGGCCTCTACAGGGCCGGCAGGTTCCGGGCGTTCGGGGGCGGGTTCATCGCGGACCGTGGTGTCTGCTTCAGTCTCATCACCTGCCGGGGAGAGAACCAGGTCAAGGGCGGTATGCCCCCCCTCCTCGATGGTGACGGTCTTTGTAGCGTTCCGGTAGCCGGGGAGCACGAGTTTGATCGTATGCTCACCGGCCGGCACCGCTTTCAGGGTTGTATTGGTCCAGAGCCCCATCGCCTCTCCATCGAGGTATATGCTCGCGTTCGCCGGGACAGAGGAGATGGCAATCCTTCCGGTTCCGGCGACATCATCTGTAGTAGCGCTTTCGAAGATCAGGTCGAGGTAATTGCATTTCCCCGTCTCGACGTCGACTATCCGGGTCATGTTCGGATACCCGGGTAGCACGAGTTTGATCGTATGCTCACCGGGAGGAATATCCTCCAGGGTCGCATCGGTCCAGAACCCCGTCACATCTCCATCGAGGTAGATACTCGCGTTCATGGGGACCGAGGTGATGGCGATGCTCCCGTTCCAGGAGGTGGATCCATCTGAAGGCCCGGCGGTGCTCTCCTCACATGAGAGGATCAGGTCAAGGGCGGTATGCCCCCCCTCCTCGA
>JAAZID010000222.1 GCA_012510295.1 Methanomicrobiales archaeon
CGGAGAGGGCATGGCCCATACAGTCTTCCCCCGCCTCCCGGGAGAACCAGAGGAACTCTACAGGCTTACCGGTCAGTTCGCACTGGACATAGCTCCATGCGGCAAGCAGTGCCTGGTTGGCATAGACTATGCACCCCCGCCGGTCGGCGATGCAGATTCCAGAGAGTGAAGCCTCGACCATCTGTCCGAACATGGCAGAAGTAACACCTGGCGTCTCAATCCGTGTCCCGGCGACATCTTCTCTGCCCGGGCAATCCCGGTGTCGTAGAATATCTATCAAGTGCGGATCCATTCCCGAATCACCCTGGAGTGACAGATATCGGCTGCCGCCCCTCACTGCTCTGGAAAGAGCCAGGTCTGATGGATGATTAATCCACCAGGACATATAATATCTTTTCCATTCCGCCAGCAACAGCATCGGTCAGCATACGGCCCGGGGCAGGTGGCCGGGCACCGACCTCCCTATCCACACGTAATCCCGGGCATACCTCCGATCTCCACTGAAATGGATATATTTCCGGCGGAATCCGGGGCCCCAGAGCAAGCGCGATCGGCTGCCCGGGTATGCCGAAGAAGAGAGAAATTTTCCTGCGCGGGTGGCGCAGACAGCCACCATGCAGAAGAACGGGAGTTCGGAAGAGACCTGGAGACCGCAGGATGCCACCCCGGACCCCGGGATCACTCCCCCCCGCCGGCGGAGCGGGTGGGTTCCCGGGTATTGAGTATATGCTCAACGATCTTTGATGAACTGGCGAGCGGGCCGGGGTACCCGGATATCCGTATGACGTCCGCGCAAAGTCCGCGATCTTCAAGTTTCCTCCGGAGCCCCTCTTCGTCGAAGTGCTGGTTAAACCCGAGTGTGATGATATCAGGCTGGATCTCCGCGATCGGCCTGAACATATCGTGGAGATCGCCGAGGAGCGCATGATCGACCGGCTTTAACGCACCGACCATCCGGAGCCTCTGGTCCTCGGGGAGGAGCGGCCGGGGCTTATGCTTCACGTTTGCATCCCGCGCCACGATCACGTAGAGCTCATCGCCGAGATTCCGGGACTCTTCGAGGTAATGGAGGTGCCCGGGGTGGAGGATATCAAACGTCCCGGTCGCGACCACGCGGATCACTCGACCACCTCAAGGTGCGTGGGGGTGCCATCCGCCCGGTAGCATCGCCAGTCCCTCTCCCGGTACGGGTACCCGATGATGATGTGGTAACGGCCTACCGTGGGAAAGAACCTGAGATCTGCCGGCGATGGGGAGAGGACGCCGTTCGGGTGGCTATGGGCGCTGCCGGCCTGGTGGATATCGAGCGGGAGCATATTGAGGAGGAACGAGGCGCTATCTTCCCTGACGATCGTGCCGGGCACCAGGTTGAGGTCGCGGATGACGCCATCCTGCTCCCGTAGAACCGCAACGAACTCGTTCGGGTGATGCTCCCGCCCAAGTTCGAAGAGCATAGCAAGCAGATCTCTGCTTATCCCATGTATAGCCATTCTAATGAATATTAGGGGTGAGGTAAACATAAGCCCTCGCGTCGGGGGCAGATGCCCGGATAATCAGAACCAGGAGGGCTTCAAAGGGGGAGGCCCATGCGCCGGAGCATAGCGCTATCCCTCTCTCTGGATCTTTGAACCGCTCAGAACGGTCCGTCCTGCTCGAAGCTCCTCTTCAGCCGTATAGCAAGTTCCGCCTTGAAGAGTTCTTTTCCGAGGTAAGCGGCGTGATCGAGGCGAGAGAGACTCCCGTTCTCAAGGAGCGTATAGAACAGATCCTCCCAGCACTTCCCCCGCACGGCACGACCGCGGTGGACCGCCACAATGGAGTCCCCCTCTATGCCGATGCGGATGCACCCGAGGGGGTCGTAGGTGATCTCATCGGGCATGGGTTGCGCCTCTGTGATGCTCTCGTACGCAAGCGGGGGTTCCCGGCGCCGCCGCTTCTCCTTCAGGATGAAGAGATCGATCCCGAGGTCCTTTGGGTACGGGCGATCGGCCATGAGCGCCATCATATCGGTCGCCCGCCGCATCTCGGCAACCGATCCCCGGGTCTTATCGCTGTGCTCGCTCGTGAATATGATCGCAGCGCCGACCTCATGCGCCATCCCGGCGAGCAGCGCGTTCACCCCCGGTGAGTCGGCATCCAGGAGCTCGGTGACATTTCCCGCTCCGAAGAAGAGGGGATAGGAGATCCCGGAAAAGCCCTGGAGCGAGGCGATGAGCCCGGACCCCACCGGCTGGAGGAGGGGGTCGGCGATAAGACAACGTATCCCTGCCTCCTCTGCCGCAAGAAGGTTCTCAGAGAGCGACCGCTCGTGCGGCACCACGACCGCAGCCGCCCCGGCATCAGCCACCGCCCGGCCCACGGCCGGTATGTTCCCCTCATGCAGGGAGAGCACCAGGTCAGCGCGGAAGAGCGCCGCCGCTATGAGGGAGGGATCCTGTGTATCGACCGCGAGCGGCCCCTCGATTCCTTCGAGGGATAGAAAACACCGTTTTACGTCCTCAGGCGTCGCATCAAAGCCAAACCCCAGGTCCACGATATCCGCCCCGTCGGCGAAGAACCGCCGGACCTCAGCCTCAAGGTCGTCGCACCTGTGCGCATCCATGATCTCGGCGAGCACCTTCATCCGCGCCCCCCCTCCGATCTTCACGCCCCTGATGGTGAGGTCAGGGCTCGCCGCCTCCTCCCGGGCGACCACCCGCCGACAGGCCTCTTCGCGCCGCGCCCCGGCCAGGAACTCATCAGCGGGAACGGTCTTTGAGAGGCGGATCTGATCGAGCATCGGGAGCACCAGCGAGAGGTCTGCCGCATGTCGCGGCCCCCGGTAGACCGGGACGCCGGTCTTTCGTTCGACGTCAGCGAAGGATGCGGTGCACATGCCGGAGACGAGGGCCATATCGTATTTACCGCCGCGAAGCAGTCGCTCGAGATCACCGGGCGTGAGGAACGATGCGATCTCACCGGTGACCACTACATCTATCGTATGGCGGTCGCTCACCCGGCCGACCGCCGCCTTCACGATTCCGACCGTTGCCGAACCGGTCGGGAGGAGAATGCGCATACATCTCAATTATTATCCAGGATAACAAATATTC
>JAAZID010000032.1 GCA_012510295.1 Methanomicrobiales archaeon
CGGTGCGGGGCGAGCCCTTCCTCCCGGGCGATCGCCTCGACCTCGGGCGGGATCCCGCGCGTGCAGAGAGAGATCAGGGTATGCATAAGAGACATTTGTCCGGAGGCCATATTAGTCTGCATGCCAGTCCAGTGGATCGCGAGAGGCACAACCTACGCGAACTCATTCGTCTATGGAGAGATCCTTATCGATGCCGGCGTCCCCCCGATGGCCGTCCAGCCCTACGCCGACGCTATCGAGACGATCGTCATCACCCACGCCCATTACGACCATATAGCCCACCTCAGGGAGATTGCACATATCTGCGACAACCCGGCGATCTGCATCCACGAGGCGGATGCCGCCGGCCTCGCCGATGACACACGGAGCCTCTCCCTCCTCTTCGGTGCCCGGTCGCCCGGGGTCGTCCCCGACGTCACCCTCCGGGACGGCGACCGGGTCGGGAACCTCCGCGTGATCCACACACCCGGGCACACACCGGGCGGGATATGCCTCTACGACCCCGAAACCCGGGTGCTCTTCTCGGGGGATACCGTCTTCTGCGGCGGGTCGTTCGGGCGCTACGACTTCCCCGGCGGTGACCGGGTGGCGCTCGCGGCATCTATCGAACGCCTGGCGGAACTCGATGTCGAGGCTCTCTACCCCGGGCACGGGGAGCCCGTCACCACGGGCGGCGGGAGGCATATAGCGGCCGCCCGGGAAGCGCTCCGCTACTATGGATAAGGGAGTCTACGCTCTCGTCCTCGAGAGCCCCCGCTGCACGATCAGGATCGGCGCCCTCGGCCTCCGGGAGTTTGCCGCCGGCCGGCATATCTACGTCGGGTCGGCGCGGGGGAGCGGAGGGTTTGCCCGGGTCGAGCGGCACCTGCGCCTCGCCCGCCTCCGCGACCGCCCTCCCCGGTGGCACATCGACTACCTCCTCCTCGACCCCCGCTTCTCGCCCGCCGCCGTCATCACCACCGCAACCGACCGGGACTGCGAGTGCGACATCGCCCGCGCCATAGCCGGAGCGTGCACCCCGGGATTTGGGTGCAGCGACTGTGCCTGCCCCTCGCACCTCTTCTTCCGTCCCGGCGATCCGGTCCCGGAGCTCCTCGCCCTCTTCAGGGGGCTGGATCTGGATGCCCGCATCGCAACAATCAAGAATGAGGGGAGCGAGCATTAGATCATGAAAGTCCTTGGGATCTCCGGAAGTATGCGCAAGACCGGCAACACCGCGCTGCTGGTCACCACCATCCTCAACCGGGTGCGGGAGGCGGGTATCGAGACCGAGTACCTATCGCTCGCTGATAAGGAGATAAGGCCCTGCACCGGTTGCGAGGCCTGCAAAGAAGCGAAATGGTGCGTGACCGAGGAAGACGACTGGGGGAGCATCGCAGAGAAGATTATCGCCTGCGAGGTTCTGGTCATCGGCGCCCCGACATACTACTACGACATCAACGGCCAGACGAAGAACCTGATCGACCGGACATACTCCCTCTACCACGACCGGAGGCTCTCCGGCCGAAGAGCAGTGGGTGTCACCGTCTGCGCCGACCGGGGGTGTGAGCGGTCGCTCCAGACCATCGAGGGGTTCTTAAACACCCACGAGTTCTCGTACCTCGGCTACGTCTGCGGCAAGGGGTATGCACCGGGGGATATCCGCAAAGACGAGCGGGCGATGACGCAGGCCCGGCAGGTCGCGGATAAGATCATCAGGTATCTCCAGCCCGACGACTGAGGGCGGAGAGGAATCTCCACGCCGGGTGGCGGACCCCCCATCCACCCGCCCCGGCAGCGGTCAGAGCAACAGCGATATTATAGCAAGTATCACGAAGAGGATGATCAGCCACTTCGCGATCGACATAGAGATTCCTGCAGCGCCCCGCGCCCCGAGTATGGCAAGGACGAGTGCTATGATAAAGAAGAGGATCGCAAGTCCCACAAGACCATTTACCATTATCTCTCCCTCCCGGATGCCGGTATCCAGCCGGCCCCGGGGAGGGGGAAATGATGCCCGGACATATATAATTTTCCTGAAATAATACTGCCCGATCTGCGGGGTGGTTGACGGGAAACAGTAGGCATACCCGATCGCTACCGTTTCACGCGCAGGTTTGCAGGGATAACTCCCGCCTCTCTGGGATCAACTCATAGGTCGTCGTCCGCTGCCGGAGCGTCCGCCCCAGGTCCTCGGCCATCCGCCGCATCTCAGCGGGGTCCAGGTAGTCTGTCCCCCGGGCGCCGGCGCTCCGGGAGATGCTCTCCTCGAACAACGTCCCCCCGAGGTCGTTTGCGCCGGAGAGAAGCGTCACCTCCGCCATCTTCGTCCCCAGTTTCACCCAGGATGCCTGGATGTTCTCGATGTTGTCGAGGAAGAGCCGGGCCACCGCGACCATCAGGATATCCTCCCTCCCGGTCGCCCCGGCCCGAGCGCGCCCCGCCCGGTAGAGGGGGGTGTTTTCGTGGATGAACGAGAGCGGTACAAACTCGGTGAACCCCCCGGTATCATCCTGGATCTCCCGGAGGATACCGAGATGCCGGATCCGGTCGGCATCGCTCTCGGTGTGGCCGTACATGATCGTCGCCGTCGAGCGGATGCCGAGGTCGTGAGCCTCCCGGATGATCCTCGCCCAGGTCGCGGTATCGATCTTGCCCGGGCAGATCACGGCGCGGACAGGATCAACCAGGATCTCGGCCGCGGTCCCGCAGAGCGTCCCGAGTCCTGCGGCCTTCATAGCGATGAGCACCTCCCGCGTGGAGAGATCGCTTCTCCGTGCGGCGTAGGCCACCTCCATCGGGTTGCTCGCGTGGATGTGGACCCCCGGCGCCTCGTCCCGTATCCAGGAGTATATATCGATGTAGGATTGGGCGTCGAAGTCCGGGTGGAGGCCGCTTACCGTGCAGACCTCGGTGACACCCCGGCCACGCGCTTCCCGGGCCCTCTCCCTGACGGCGGCCTCGCCGTAGAGGTAGGCATCCCTGTCGCCCGCCTTCCGGGAGAACCCGCAGAATCCGCAGGCGTTCACGCAGATGTTGGTCGTATTGATGTTCTGGTTCCTGACATAGGTGACGGTATCCCCGACCATCATCTCCCGGAGTTCGTCAGCAGCAGCGGCGATCTCAAGGATATCCCGGTCCCGGGCCCTCAGGAGGCGGATGGCTTCCTCATCGGTGAGCCGGTAGCCGGCGAGTACGTCGTCAAGAATCCTTCGCAGTGGCGGTAGCATACCCTCGAACTGCCTCCCCGTGGGCATGCCTGCATTGGATGCGATACCTCAAAAACCTTCTGGTACCCCGGGAGCATGGGCATACACTTATTACCTCCGGGATGCATCCCGGCTGCCATGGCTCAGCAGATCCTCTGTCACCAGCGAACCCGGCTCAGCTATAAGGATGCGTTTGGATACGTCATACCGGTCGGGGATACCAGCCTGATGGCCTGGGTGACCGATGACGGGATGATCGGGACCTCGGGGTTTGATATCGAAGCACTCGCTGTCTCCGGCATCCCGGCGGCGATCGTCGGCGTATCGGAGGAGTCGACCCTGGAGACCCTCAACGACCTGATGGATGCCGAGGTGAAGGCGGCAAACCTCCCGGCGGTGCAACGCCGTGTCGATATAGGTATGTCAGGGAGAGAGGCCCTGAACCGGTTGTAAGCGGCCCGGGAAGGGCTCAGGTACACGGTGGTTCCGGGCGCCCCCGGAACTGTGCCGCCCCGGCACCCGGAGAGGAGCCCTTTTGCATCCCCTCCAGCCGGCAGTATCGCGCGGCAGACTTCCGCTATTTCTTCATATCCCCATCTCCCGGGCCGATGACCGGGCACCCCTCCGGCATGCATCAGCGCGAGCGTGCGAGCACCGGGGAGCACAGATCCTGCGCCCGGACGCCCGGTACCGGGGTGAGCCATTCGACATATATAAGAGCCCCACGAACGCACTACGTAGTAAATCTCAGAGACTATCGTAAAGCCCGCGCATGCGCGTGGAATACTTTCTGAAGGCCCGGGACACCTCACGTGTCTTTGGAGAGGATAAAATGGTATGAGGCCAACATCATGACTTCCAGAATGCATACCCCCCACACGACCTGTCCCAGCTGCCACGAAGAGGTCTTCCTGGACGAACTTGTGGGCGGGCGGTGCCCCCTCTGTGGGTATTCCCTTGATGAAGATGACGGAACGTGTAGTGAGTATGAGGAGACTCTCGAGCATTCAGACCTCGGATGGATGATCGTCCAGTTCTTTGTCTTCAAGCGATTCTGCAGTGAGGGAGCAAACCCGATCCACGTTATGCAGGTCATCTCCCGCTACGAGGAACTTCTCCAGATCGATCCGGCGGATGCGGAGAAGATGCAGTTCGCTCTGGAAGTTCCCATGCGCCGCCGGGAGCGTCTGCTCCCGAAGCGGTGTTCGAAGTGCGGCAGAATGTTTCTATCGGGCGGAAAAGCGGTGATCTCCGGGGATATATCATCCCCGGAGTACACGCGAGAGTACATCTGCCCGGATTGCTATCAGTAGGTCCGGGCAACAAGAGTAGACGTGCCCCTGCCGCCACAGGCGACGCACGGGCCGTCGGAGATGGTGATCAGGTCCGATCGGATATCGGTCCCGAGGATGCTTGCATCCACCGCCGTCTCGATCTTTTCTGCGCATTCCTGTGACCCGCACCAGTGCACGACCGCCACCCCGTCCTTCACCGCGAGCGCGGTCTCCTCAAGGGTCGCCGCCGCGGTTATCCGGCCGGCCATCGCCTGCTTCGCCGTCTCCCGGATCCTCGCCCGGAACCCGGCGAGGACCGAGGAGATCCCTTCGACGGCACCCCGGCGGTCGAGTTTTGTCTTCTCGCCATCGCGGGTGACGGCGATGACCGTGTTCGCATCGATATCCCGGGGCCCGATCTCGACCCGCACCGGGACGCCGCGCATCTCCCAGTGGTAGTACTTCGCGCCCGGACGCATATCGCGGTCGTCCACCTTCACGATAAACCCGGCGCCTTTCAGCTCCTCCTCGAGTTTTCCGGCGGCCGAGAGCACCTCGTCGCGCCGTTTCCCGACGATGATCGGCACGATGACGACCTGGATCGGCGCAACCTCGGGTGGCAGCACGAGCCCCTTATCGTCGCCGTGGACGCTTATGATCGCCGCGATCGACCGCTCCGATATACCGTAGCAGGTCTGGTAGGCGTACTGCCGCTCCCCGTTCGCGTCCTCGTAGGTGATGTCGTAGGTCGTCGAGAAGTGGTCGCCGAGCATATGCACCGTCCCGATCTGGAGGGTCTTTCCGTCGGGCATGATGGTGTCGACCGCGATCGTGTAGTCGGCGCCGGGGAACCTGTCCCAGTCGGGGCGGCGGGAGACGATCACCGGCACCTTGAGGTCGTCGTAGAACTCCTGGTAGAGCTCAAGCGCGACCTCGACCTGCGCCGCCGCCTCCTCCCGGGTCGCATGCACCGTATGCGCCTCTTTAAACGACGTGATCTCGCGGAGGCGGATGAGCGGTCGGGTATGCTTCGTCTCGTAGCGGAACGTATTGACGACCTGGTAGAGCTTCAGGGGGAGGTCCGTGTGTGACCGGATCCAGAGCGAGTACATCGGGTATATGGCGGTCTCGCTCGTGGGCCGGAGCGCGAGCGGGACTTCGAGCTCGTTCCTGCCGCCGTGGGTGACCCAGTAGACCTCGTCCTCGAAGCCCTTGATGTGCGTGGCCTCCTTCATGAACTCGGTCTTCGGGATCAGGAGCGGGAACATCGTCTCGGCATGCTCGCGGTCCATCAGGTCCCTGAGTATACCATATGCACGTTTCCTGATAGCAAACCCATGAGGATACCAGACGTACAGCCCCTTGACCGGGTAGCGGACGTCCATGATCTCGGCTCGCCAGAGGATCTCGTTATACCACCGTGAAAAATCTTCTTTCTGGGGGAGTGCGCCAGTATCTTCTTCCATCCGTTATACCTCAAAAATTATTGATCACTCATCTTCAGGTGATCATAAGTACGACCACTGGCGTAATAAATACCTCTACAACCGCCGCAACCGCGAGAAGTGGGACGACGACCCGGATAAAGAGGCGGGCGAGAGGTACCGCCGCGGCCGCGGCATCGCCACCGCCGTACCACTCGGCCATGAGCGCCCGGCCGAGGAGGAGACCGAGACCGCCCGCGATGAGGAACGACGGGATCTCGAATATGCCGTGTGGGATGAGCGCCGCCGCTATGAAGAGCAAGCCCTGCTGCTGCCGCATGAGCTCTGCCACCGCACCGATCAGGAGACCGTTCATCGCGAGGATCAGCACCGTGGCGATGCCGAGCGAGGCGCCCCCGAGGAAGAGGAGGGTGCAGGCGGTGAGGTTGTTTAAGAATATCTTGAACGCGAGGACCGGCAGGGAGTCGGAGAGGATCTGGCCGGCGACCTGGTCGCGGAAGAGGGTCATGACATCGGCGCCTATCGCCGGGTCGCGGAGGACGGCAAAGAGACCGAGACCTATCGAGACCGCGAATATGACGGTCGCAACGAGCGTAGAGCGGGTGAGAGAGCCTTCAGACATAGAGCACCATCCGTACCATATCCCGTATCCCCGGCGCCATGCCGACGGCGATCATGGCGAGCAGGATGAGATGCCAGAGACCGGGGCT
Organism: Methanomicrobiales archaeon; assembly: GCA_012510295.1. Classification (GTDB taxonomy): domain Archaea; phylum Halobacteriota; class Methanomicrobia; order Methanomicrobiales; family Methanoculleaceae; genus Methanoculleus. The sequence goes on from JAAZID010000032.1 coordinate 6,618, forward strand.
TCCTTCTTTTTTATACATCTCGAGGATATAAACAGCGGGGATGAGAACCGCGATCTTGAGGAGGAACATCGAGAACGCCGTCCCGGTCGCCTCGATCAGGGTTGAACCCACGACGTGCTGCTCCACGTAATGGATTGGATGGATATCGATGCCGTAACTCGTCGCGCTCGCATCCAGCAGGTGCCCGAATATGAGGAGTTTGTAGAGGATGTTTGAGGCGTAGTCCCACTTTGCGCCGTAGACGAGGAGCGCCCAGAGGGCGAGCGATGAGACCGACGCGAGCGCGAGGATGATGCCGAGGACGTCGAGTGCTATCCGCGTCTCGGTGAGACCGAACCAGGTGAGTGCCGCGGTGGCGATGAGGCAGGCGGCGATGCCCACGCCGCCGTAGACGCGGCTGTACCGGGCGATGAGCCCCGCGTTCTCCGCGATTTTCCCGGCGAAGAGGGCGATGACCGCGATCAGGAAGACGGTGAAGAAGATCAGGGGCGTGATCAGGAGGAACCGGAGGTCTGACGCGATCATGCCGGTATCCTCGACGACACGGAGGAGCCCGCCGAGAACGATGAAGGGCAGGGTCGCGAGCACCAGCTCAGTATCAACAGCTATTCTGTACCGCTGGAGTCCCCGGTAGACAATGTAGACCGCTGCGATGAGTATCAGGGCGTAAGTCAGCGTATCGACGAGCGTATACGCATGACCATAACGGATGGGATCGATGTAATATTTGTAGAGGAACTCCCTAATCATTACTGATATCAAATGAGCGCTGGCGGCATAAATCTACTCAGAACAAAGGTCTTCGACAAGTCCAAATGGATGCAGCTCCCCCGCGACGTCGTCATCGGCCACGATGTCCTTGGCCAGGTTCCGACGGTCTGCGAAGATCTCGACCTCGGGGACGCCGTGCTCATCATAACCGGGGAGAAGACGCGAAATATCGCCGGGAAGCAGGTCGAGGCGCTCCTCGCCGACTCCTACGATGTTACGGTGTTCCCGGCCGCCGCAGGCGATCCCCTTGAGGTGATCCGGGAGGCAGAAGCGGCAGTGGCAGGGGCGGGGTTCGTCATCGGCGTCGGCGGTGGCCGGGTCATCGATACCGCAAAGATCGTCGCCTACAACACCGACCGCCACTTCATCAGCGTCCCCACCGCCGCATCGCACGACGGTATCGCCTCGTCGCGGGCATCGGTCCCGACGGCCGAGGGGAACGTCTCGCTCGCCGCTGAGCCGCCTATAGCGATCGTCGCCGATACCGTCATCATCGCATCGGCACCTCACAGACTTCTCGCATCCGGGTGCGCGGATATCATAGCAAACTACACCGCGATACTCGACTGGGAGCTCTCCCACCGGCTCCGGGGGGAGGCGCTCTCCGAGTACGCGCTGACGCTCTCCCGGATGACCGCCGAGATCCTCTTCAAGAACGCCGACCTCATCAAGCCAAACTCCGAGGAAAGCGCCTGGCTTGTGACAAAGGCACTGGTCTCCTCGGGGGTTGCCATGAGCATCGCGGGGTCGAGCCGGCCGGCGAGCGGCGGGGAGCACAAGTTCTCCCACGCGCTCGATCGGCTCGCGCCCGGCAAGGGTCTTCACGGGGAAAAGTGCGGTATCGGGGCGATCATAACGATGTATCTCCACGGTGGGGACTGGGAGGGGATCCGTGATTCTTTAAAGACGATCGGTGCACCGACCACCCC
>JAAZID010000033.1 GCA_012510295.1 Methanomicrobiales archaeon
CATCCCCCCGGCGCCGGGAACCCCGTACCAGTACATCGAGCTGACGCCGGCCCGGTTCGAGGAGATCACCGGCACAAACATCACCTTCAGTATCCCGGTCGCGTGGCTCGCAGAGCAGGGATTTGCCCCGGGCGGGATCGTGCTCTACCGCTACAACGGCACGGCGTGGGAGGCGCTCCCGACGTGGGTCGTGGATGAGAGCGGGTCGACGGTCACCTTCAGGGCAACAAGCCCCGGGTTCTCACTCTTTGCGATCAGCGGGACCGGGGATGAGGGTGCGGTTACGACCCCGGCGGCGGTAGAGACCACGCCGCCGGCGACAACACAGCCCACCGAGACAGAGACCACGGCCGCGCCGGCCGGTGGTGCGGCGCCCGAGTTCCCGCTCGGGGCAGCCGCCCTGGTAGCCGGGGGTGTCCTGGTGCTCGCCGCCGGCGGGTACCTGGTCCGCCGGTGGTGGCTCAGGAGGCAGAACCCGGCGCTCTTCAGGGACTACGATTGAGGGCACGGCTCCCTGAGATAGGGCAGAACGCTCCCCCCATTTTGAACACTCCGTTATTTTGGTCGTCACCTCGATCTCGGCGCCGAAGGCTCTGCAATCCCGCCCCGGACCATCCTGATCTTCTCAATAGCATCCTTTGCGACGCTCTTCTCCTCCACATCGCCACTTTGAGCAAGAGCCTCAAGCGCATTGATCGCCCGCGAGTTGCCAGTATATTTGAGCGCCCGGGCTCAGGGTAGCCCTGCTATGTGTTACCGGGGAAGAATAGATGGCACCCTGGTCGGAGGGACGTACGGAGCGGGCCCGGATCCACTCCCCCATACGCAGGAGAGAAGAGAGAGCACAAAGCCCGCCATGAGAGCATGATGTCGCTTACGGCGTCATGCCACAGAAGAGAGAGGAGAGGAGTTGACTCACCGCCTCCCCCGCCTGTTTCTCGGCTCAGTGCGCCCAATTGTGCTATAATTTCTACATATCGGGCACATGACCGCTCTATTGGTAGATTCTTCTGTCCAGCGGTGTTGACATCGACCACAATAGTAGATAGAGTGGTCTTCAGCTGTTTTTGTTATCATTGTGTAATCTCTCAGAGCCCGGGAGGAATCCGGATGTCTCCGGATCCCCGGGGGGCTCACTTTGGTATAGGCGAAAACCCACCGCCATCACAACGAGGCTCGTAGGAAAACGGTGGGCTGGTGGCGCAAGGAAGGCGAGAAGATCCCGACCTCGCATGGTCACCGTCACCGGAGATCCCGGGGGCGTGACACGCTGCCACGCCGCCGATGGGTCTCCAGGAGTCCGGGGTCGCAGATGCACCCGGGTGCCTAAGGTGTCTAACTTATGAGGGGCTCCCTTATTATACTCTCTAATTCTCCGTGGCGATCGGTCCCCACGAATCCGGCCCCCGATTGAGGTGACCTCGCACAGCGGCGTGCTCCTGGCATCACCAGGACGGCGGCGCAGATGCCGCCTCACCCCGCTTCTCATGATACTTCACGAGCGCAGTCCCGGCCGCCTTCCTGACGACGGGATCGTCATCGGAGAGCGCCCGAGTGAGGGATTCTTCAGCGCGGGGATCAGCGACCTCACCGAGGATGGCCGCCGCGTATGCCCGTCGTGCTCCCCGTCGCGCCGTATCCCCCTCTCCAGCCTCGTGGATGAGAGCCCTGTGCTCCCTCACACCCTCAGGGCCGGCAAAGAGGTCATGTTGTGCCAGAGCCGTATGCTGGAGGGTTCTCTTCTCAGGCGGTATCCCCTCCGGGCCTCCGAGGAGGTCTATCTGGGTAGGCCCCTCACGGGACACGCCCCCGTGTAGTTCATACCCTGCCGATGCCTCCGGGTGATCGAGAAGGTCGATCAGTGGCTCGACCACCGGCGTCCCGACAACGACAAGCGCATTCGCCGCCGCCTCCCGGACGGTCTGCGCGGGGTCAGCGAGAGCAATAATGAGCGGTCTTGTCGCCCTCCATTCTCCCGCTATACCGAGCTCCAGGGCGGCGTTCCTGCGGATCCCCGGGTCGTCGCTTCCAAGCGCCCTGATCAGGTCATCAATACCATGTTGTGATTCCCCTGCTGGAGTGTCTCTTCTCTGCATCACAATTACCTCAAGATCAGAGCGCTATACCACGACCAATAGTATATAATGATATGTATAAAAATCCAGAAGGTCTCCAATCGGGATTTCGGCGATCGTAGGGATTTTTGGATGGTGGTGAGCCGTGAGAGAACAGGTATTTTAACCGCAGACGCTGGAGAATATTAGTATGCCTGATGAGAAGAGGAGAGCAGAACTGAAGATCTCAGGGATGCACTGCGCATCATGCGCCCTCAACCTCGAACGCGCCCTCCAGGGCCGTGATGACGTCTATGATGCCCGGGTGAACTTCGCGACCGGGACGGCCACGGTCGAGTATGACCCGGAAAGAGCCACCCTCGCGGACCTCGAACAGGTGGTCAGCGGTGCCGGTTACGCGGTCGTGCATAGCGAGGTCACCATCAGGGTCGGCGGGATGCACTGCGCATCATGCGCCCGGGTGGTCGAGACCGCGCTCGCCGACCTCGAGGGGGTCAGCGAGGCCACGGTCAACCTCGCGACCGAGACCGCGCGCATCATATACAACCCCGACCTCGTCACCACATCCGAGATCCGGGCGACCGTCGAGGGGGCCGGTTACCAGTACCTCGGGCTCGCGGAGGAGGTCTCCGGGGATACGGAAGCCCGAATGCACGAAGAGGATCTTCGGGATAAATTCCGCCGGTTCACCATCGGACTGGCGGTGAGCATCCCGCTCTTCTTCTACATGATCCTCGGGATGCCGGGGGCTGGCGCCCTCCCGGTCTCGGTAAACCTCGTCATGCTCATCATCACCCTGCCGTTCTTCATCTACGTCAGCGCTCCCATATTCAGGGCGGCCGTCGCCGCGCTCCGGAACCGATCGCTGACGATGGATGTCATGTATGCGATGGGGATCGGCGTTGCATACGGTGCAAGCCTCCTCGGGACGTTTGAGATCGTCCTCACCCCGGCGTTCAACTTCTTCGACACCGCTGTGATGCTCGCCTCGTTCCTGACGCTGGGGCGCTACCTTGAGACGCGGGCAAAGGGGAGGACATCTGATGCTATCAAGAACCTCATAGGCCTCCGGCCCCGGACCGCGACGGTGATCCGGGATGGCGGGGAGGTCGAGGTCGCCATCGAGGAGGTCGTCGTCGGTGATATCCTCCTCGTCCGGCCGGGGGAGAAGGTGCCGGTGGATGGTATGGTCGTCGGCGGCGAGAGTTCGGTCGATGAATCGATGATCACGGGTGAGCCTATACCGGTCGGCAAACGGGAGGGCGATGAGGTCGTCGGCGGCACCCTGAACGTAAACGGGGTTCTCCGGGTCCGGGCGGAGAAGATCGGGAAGGATATGGTGCTCTCACAGATCATCCGGCTCGTCCGCGATGCCCAGGGCTCAAAGCCCCCGGTGGAGCGGATAGCCGATGTCGCGGTCTCCTACTTCATCCCGGTCGTCCTCACGATAGCGACCGTTGCCTTCCTTGTCTGGTACCTGGTCCTCGGCGCCGAACTTCTCTTTGCGCTCACGGTCCTGATATCGGTCCTGGTCGTCGCCTGCCCCTGCGCGCTCGGGCTTGCCACGCCGACCGCCGTGACTGTCGGGATAGGCCGGGGCGCTGAACTCGGTGTGCTGATCAGGAACGGTGAGGCGCTTGAGATATCGGAGAGCCTCACTTCGGTCGTCTTTGACAAGACGGGGACGCTCACCCTGGGAAGGCCGGACGTCACCGACGTCATCGCGTTCGGTATGCCGGAGGACCGGGTCCTCGCGCTCGCGGCATCGGTCGAGAAGAACTCGGAACACCCCCTTGCGGCGGCGGTCGTGCGCCGGGCCGAGGGGGACGGTGTGGCAGTCCCGGTATCGGAGCGGTTCCGGGCCTTCGGCGGCAGGGGAGTGAGCGCCGTGGTGGAAGGAGAAGAGATCCTGATCGGGAACCGGCCGTTCATCGAGGAACGCGGGGTCACCGTCCCGGAGGAGGCAGAGCGGGAGATGGCCGCTCTCCAGGATAAGGGGAAGACCGCGGTCCTCATCGCCACCTCCGATAGGCTTGCCGGCATCGTCGCCGTCGCGGATACACTGAAACCGACGACGAAGGGCGCCGTCGCGGACCTGAAGAGGATGGGGGTGGCCGTGACGATGATCACCGGCGATAATGAGCGGACGGCGAACGCCATCGCGCGGGAGATCGGTATCGAGGACGTTCACGCGGGGGTGCTCCCCGAGGATAAGGCCCGGGAGGTCAAAAGCCTCCAGGAGCGCGGCGAGGTCGTGGCGTTCGTGGGGGATGGGATCAACGATGCACCGGCGCTCGCGCAGGCGGACGTTGGGATCGCTATAGGGAGCGGGACCGACGTCGCGATCGAGAGCGCCGATATCGTCCTCATCCGCGATGACCTCGTCGATGCCGTCGCGGGGATCGAGCTCTCCCGGAAGGTGATGAGCCGGATCAAGCAGAACCTCTTCTGGGCGTTCGCCTACAACTCAGCCCTCATCCCCCTCGCCGCCGGCGTGCTCTATATCCCCTTCGGGATAACCTTCCAGCCGGAGCTTGCAGGGCTCGCGATGGCGCTCTCGTCGGTGACGGTCGTCTCGCTATCGCTTATGCTCAAGACATATACGCCGCCGGCGAAGAGAGGGGTTGCGTGAGCGGGGGATATTCCGGGATATTTTTTGGATCCCCTGGGTCGTAAATTTCAGAAGGTCAGTTTCATCGAGATGATGTTTTGATACTCAGAAGTCTGGATTTTCAGTGTGGAGTATTCTGATTTGAGATCGTAGATTACCATGTTGATCTTCTCGATGTTAGACCTCCCGATCCCGTGAATATAGAGTGCATGTATTCCATATTGCCGATTCCTGCGCATTTTACTCTCAATTTCCTGTCTTACCTGATCCTCTGTCCTCCCGCCCGAAACAAATACAGTGAGGTTACCTTCATCAACGATAGGATTGTATACTTCTAAAAATGCTTCATTTGAGAAATCGGGATATTTTTGCATCTCTTCATAGATCTTTATCAATCCTTCGAAGTATCCTGCGCTACAGAGATCACAGATATTTCTTCCGCGCCTCGAATATCTCTTTATAATGTCCAGTTTCAGCCTGTTAATCTCTTCTTTTTGTGCTCCCTCTTCAAATCGTCTCTTCACATGCAAAGATGCACGCAGGGCCGTATAGTCATCATCAGGAATTTTACCTTTGAAGAAGGACAAAAAATCCTGATCTTCTTTTGAACTTTCTGTGATCTTTATCTCTTCAAGCAACTCTTTGGACTTATTCTCAATTAACAAAGCAGCATGTTTTCTGACCGCATCCTGGATCAGCGGTTTCAGTTCTTCTATTTTGTCCTCAGGCAGCTTTTCCCAGTTAATCTTAAGCGCCCCGGTGGTCTCATTGAAACATACTGCATCGGCTCCGGGATCAGCGACGATATTTACGGTCTTCACTCCCACCTGGATATTTATGTTGAGGTGGACCCTAACAAACTCTTTGAGCCCATCAAGAAAAGCCATGTTATCCGAGCGTATCCAGAAACTCAATCAATGAGGGCAGGTCTGCTTTGATAAAAATTTCAGAGCCTTTTTTTATCCCGGCAAATTCGTCTAACGCGACGTCTTCGCCGTTAGGTGTGAGGACACGCTGACCCGGATCATCACATTCGACAATATACCCACTATCGTCGACCGTCTTATTAAAGCAAGACAGTATCTCAAGCTTCAGACCAGCATCGAAAGTGATAATCCCTTCCTGAAGACTCCGTGACATTTCTCCACTAACTCCTACTGGAGGGCTTTATCCAGATAAACCTTCCTTAGTATCTCCCCGGTGAGGGGTAGAATGCTCATAGCACTCTACAAATTCGCTTGAAGAGCATATAATCATATCCTGTAATCCCAAAATAGCCTTCACCAGAACCCCATCAAAGTAATCACCCCCCCTTCGCTCTACAGAGATCCCTTCAAAACCGATAGACCATCTGCCGTGTCCGCGACCCCTGCCGCTCCTCTCCCGGCGCAAGGCCACCAGCGTCGTCGCAGACACCACGGAGGGTCGCGCTCGCGTTGTCGGCAAAGTGGACCGCCCAGGCCTCGGGTGTCCGGGGCTTGACCTCGCCGTAGGGGCCGTGATGAGCCATCAGGATATGGAGGAGGTGGTTGAATCGCGCCGGGTCAACCCCGGCGGAGTGCCGGAGGAGGGCGGCCGCGCCGAGCGCTGTATGACCGACGAGGGTGTACTCCGGGAGCGCGACAAATGAGAAGCCCTGGCGGCGGAAACACGATGCTTTGCCGATGTCGTGGAGGAGGGCACCCGCGAGGAGCACATCGGTATCCATATCCGTCCGTTTGACGCTCCCTGCGAGGGCGAGCGC
>JAAZID010000223.1 GCA_012510295.1 Methanomicrobiales archaeon
GATCGTGAACCGCTCAAGGATACCGGCTTTCTTCAGTTTCTCGATCCTCTTGAATACCGTCGACGGTGCAATGCCCACGATTGAACCGAGCGCTGCCATAGACATCCTGCCGTCTCTCTGCAGTTCCCGAAGTATCGCGTCGTCGATATCATCCATTTGTACATTATTTGCAGATTAACAGTTATTAAAATTCCGCATTTAACTTTAAACCAGGTGAGTGCGATCTCTGATTTTTGCAAGATCAGGATGAGAATACACTGATTTCATCAGATGGAGGAAGGATACCGGAAACAGAGAGATCTCCGTGAGGGGAGGAAATAATGACTGAAATTCAGGGAATCGATGAAATATTCTTTCAGCGCCTGTGAATGTTCGCTCCGCCCGGATTTACAATCCGGAGCGCTCCGGGTTCTCCGACCGCCTGCCCAATAGCGGTATCTATGAACTCCCGCGCCGCGGCGAACGCCCCCCGAGCACCCATCCCCCGGGCAAGGTGCGCGGTGAGTGCCGCTGAGAAACAGCATCCCGATCCATGCACCGAGTAGGGGTAACGCCTCCCTGAGATCTCCATAACCCCATCGTGGTCGACCAGGATATCGACCACCGTATCGCTATCGTCGGTAAGATGCCCTCCTTTCACCACCACCGCCCCGGCACCGAGGTCGAGGATCCGCTCCCCTGCCCCGACCATATCGTCAGGGGTTCTGATCTGCATCCCGGCAAGCACCTCGGCCTCGGGGAGGTTCGGGGTGACGATCCCCGCCATGGGGATGAGGAGTCCCATGAGACCCTCGATAGCATCTTCATTGAGCAGCCGGTGACCGGACGTCGATATCATGACCGGATCGATCACGAGCATTGCTCCATCAGGCAATGTTTCAGCGACAGCACGGACGTTTGCTGCACTCCCGAGCATCCCGGTCTTCCATGCTCCGATAGCAAACTCATCGGCAACCGTCTCAATCTGGGTCCGTACCGCTTCCACCGGGAGCATCCAGGTTCCCCGCACCTCCCGGGTGTTCTGCGCCGTGACTGCGGTTATGACAGTCAGCCCGAAGACCTCAAGTGCTGTAAACGTCTTTAAATCTGCCTGGATGCCTGCCCCTCCCCCTGAATCAGAACCGGCGATGGAACAGGCAGATATCATCTGCATACCCGCCACCTTCTACCATTTGCCACGGATCTGCTTGAACCTTTGCAAGAGAAGACCTTTTATCTGGTTCCGCACTGACCACTACATACAATGGATGTAGAAGAGATCAGCCGCCGGCACCTCGCCGCCGGCACCCCCGATGACGATATTGTGCGCCTCCTTTCTCAGGATATCCTCACAGTCAAACGCAACCGTATAACCCCGGAATACGCAGAGGAGTTCGCAAGAGCTGTCCTCACCGAGGCGAAGAACTCTACCGGGCTTACCGGCGACCTCTTCGCCTTCGAGCCCTCGGGCTCGAGCATGGGCGAATTTGGGGTCGGCTCAAGGGGTTCCGGGGACTTCTTCGCACACCGTCAGCTCGCCCGCATCATCGGAAAGATGGCGGTAGCTGTCGGTGTCGACGAGATGGATGACGCCGGAGCTGTATGCGCTGGAGGGGACTACATCATCACCACCGTTGATGGGATGCACTCCCGCCTCTCTGACTTTCCCTTCCTCGCCGGGTTCCACGTCACCCGTGCGACGCTCAGGGATGTCTACGTTATGGGGGCAAAACCCGTCGCCCTCCTCTCAGATATCCACGTCGCCGACGACGGTGATGTCGCAAAGATATTTGACTACACCGCGGGCGTCGCCGCCGTCGGTGAGGCTATGGGTGTCCCGCTCGTCACCGGTTCAACGCTCCGCATCGGCGGGGATATGGTGCTCGGCTCCCGGATGACCGGGTGTGTCGGTGCTGTCGGTGTCGCCCAACACCTCACCGCCCGGAAAGCGATCCAGCCCGGCGATGTCCTCCTCATGACGGAGGGCGCTGGTGGCGGGACGATCGCCACCGCCGCGATCTATTCAGGGTTCCCCGATGTCGTCGAGGAGACGATCAACCTCCACTTCCTCAAGGCCTCAGAGGCGCTCCTCGCAAGCGACGTCCTCCCCGGGATCCACGCCATGACCGATGTCACGAACGGTGGACTCCGGGGCGATGCATACGAGATGGCAGAGACCGCAGACTGCCGGATCGTCATAGAGGAAGATGAACTCCGTACGCTCGTAGAGTCGAAGGTTCTCGCCATGCTCGATGCCCTCGAGATCGACTACCTCGGCGTCTCCCTCGATGCTCTCCTGGTTGTCGCACCGCCTGAAGTTGCCCCTGAGATCCAGCGGGTCGTCGGAACCGCCGGTGTTGCCATGAAGGAGATCGGTTATGTCGAGGAGGGAGCGGCCGAATCGGTCCTCGTGGTCGATGGCGAGATCCAGGACTTCTCACCCCGGTTCCGGGAGTCGGCCTACACCCCGGTGAAGAAGGTCGTGGATAGTGATAAGAGGGATTTTGAGGAGATGAAGAGAGGGGTCGAACGGGCTGCGGAGGCAGCCCTCGCGAAGAAAGAGCGGATCCTCTCCCGTCTCCGCTCTCCATGAGTAAGGGAGGCCACCAGGCAGGCCCACTCCCCCGGACCCCGAGGGCCACGTCCCGGGGCAGGGGCCGGTGCTTTATTAGACCACCGCTCCCCGACTACTCTCTCCAACACCCGGCGGCACCCGGTGCGGTGGTCTACCTCTCTCCTCACCGGTAATAGACAGCGGAACCGGCGTTGTCGTAGACCTTATGCCGGTCCCCGGTAAACGTTCCGGCGCTGATATAATC
>JAAZID010000224.1 GCA_012510295.1 Methanomicrobiales archaeon
AGGGTATCCCGCACGACGGCGGAGTTCCGGATCGGGTCGTCGTGGTCGAGGTGCACCTTCGGGGGATAGCGAAAGCAGTCGCGGAAGAGTGTATCGAAGTCCTCGTTCCCGGTCCCGGGGTTGACGGTGACGATCTCAAGCGGCGTCGTCCTGTGACAGGTGCGCACCCCACCGGCATACGCGCTGACCGATGCGCGAGCGGCGGCGACGGCAAAACTGCCGGCATCGAGTATGATCGCGTTGCTCCCATCCACAGCGCAGACCGCACCGTCAAACGAGGAGGAGCAGGGCCGGTAGGATCCCGCGTCAAACCCGCTGCACGCAGAGAACCGTTCAACGATATCCTCCGGGGCGCATTCCCGGATCCTTCCCGCGATCCGCTGGATCGCGTCCTGGTAGAGGGTTTTCTGATCCATCACTCAAACTCCCTGACCGTGCTCGCCCGGTCAGCCCCCATCTCGACCAGGAGTGTCGTCGAGAACTCATCCTGGACCTCGGTGATATGGGATATGAGGAGTATCTGGGGGAAATGAGCCTCCTGTGTCCTGAGCGCCCGGAGGAGGTTGCTCCGCCTCTCCTCGTCCTGGCTCCCGAATATCTCGTCGAATATGAGGAACGTCGAGTCGTGCACCTCGTTCACGCCGGCAAGAAACCGGGAGAGGGCTATCCTGAGGGCTATAGCGATATCATCCTGCTCCCCACCGCTGAACCGGTCTGCCGGGTAATCGTCGCCCATATCGTGGACGAGGACGGTGAAGTCATCGTCGAGCATCACCGTCCCGTACCGCCCGTCGGTGATATCGGCGAGCACCCTCCCCGCCTCCTCCTCGATCCTGTCCCTGACCACCTGCAGGAGGTAGTCGGTGTACTCTTTGATGAGCGAACGGGTCAACTTCAGGCGCCCGATCTCCTCGTGGAGGCCTTTCCGTTCTCGGGAGAGGTCTTCAGCCCGGGAGAGGCGTGCGGTCTCCCCATCGATATCTGCCTTCAGGCTGGCTATCGCGGCTGCGGCCGCATACCTTCTCTCCCGTGCCTTCGTGAGAGCCTGCTCGGTGCCGGCGAGACTCTCCTCCACCGCCGCGATCGCCTGCCCATCAAAACCGAGATCGGCTATAGCTGCCCTCGTGGTGTGGAGCGTGGCTTCCTGGCCGGCGAGGAGTTCCTGTTTTGTCTCAAGCGCCTTTCGCATCCTCGGAACCTCTTCGAGGCGGACGCGGAGTTCGAGCGTCTTTCTGTGCGCATCTTTGGCACGGCTGCACTCATCGGTGATGTGTGAGAACCGGGCGGGGTCAAACGCGAGACCGGTAAGGTCATCTTCGATCTCCTGTAACCTCATCCGGAGCCCTTCGAGCTTCTCAAGGATCGCCTTCTCCTCCTCTTCGAGTGCCGGCCGGCGTGCGAGGCGGGTCCGGGCCTCGGTGTGTGCATGGTAGGACGCCTCAAGTGCCTGTGCTTCGGTCTCAAGGCTCCTGAGAACCTGAGGGTCAAACCCGAGTCGGGCGATCTCTTCCTCAATCTCCTCCTTCCGGGCGAGGTGATCCTCGACCTCGGCGATGAGGTGCTGCCGCTCCTCCCTGAGAGCCGGGAGCCGGCTGCACTCGCCCCTGAGTGTATCGGCCTTCGTACGTTTCTCCTCAAGGTCGCGGAGCCGCTCCCGGAGGGCGTCGTGCGCCGCCGGGTCATACCCCTCAAGGCCGAGCGCCCGTATCGCGGCGCTCTGCTCCCCGGCCTCTCTCTCCCACCGCTGCACGGCCCCGGCGCTCTGGTCATAGCGGGATGTGTGGAGTGCGTGCTGCTCCTTTGTGCTCTGGAGGGTGGTGCGCTGTTGCATGAGATCCTGCAATCCGGCGACAACCTCCTGGTGCGCGGTGGTCGCCCTCGTGTGTTCATCTTCGAGGTCTGCAAGAGATTCTTGCATCGATGCGATATCCGCTGCAAGGTTGTTGAGGAGGTCTTCGTAGTGCTCCCCGAGATCCTGGTGACACATCGGGCAGGATCCTTCAGGGCCCGCCTCAAGTATCCCGGCCCGGTGTTCGGTCGATTCCCGGATCTCCTCGCTGACCCCCTGCCGGCGCGCGGTGCAGGCGCTGATCTGTGATCTCAGGTCATCCTTCCTCTTCCCGGCCGCCTCGATCGCCTCCTCGACGGCATCCATCCCGGCGATCTGCCGGGCAAGCCCGGCGATGGTGTTCTGGAGCCGGTTCATCTCGTCCGATGCGGCGCGAGCCTCCCGCAGGCACCGCTCCTCCTCCCTGGCATACCCGGCCGCCTGGGTGAAAACCTCGTCGTGGGTGCGGAGGGGGTCGTACTCACCGATCTCTGCCTCAAGTTCTTCAAGGCGCCGGGCCTTCTCCTCGATCTCCCCGGTATCGTCCCGGTTCTCCAGGACACGCTGCTCTGTCAGGGCGAATCGCTCGTCCATGCGGGCGAGTTCCTCGCGGAGGGGGTCGTATTCTGTCTGGAGGTCTTTCAGTGCTGTGATGCGGTCACGGAGTGCCTGCCATTCCCCGACATCCCGGGCAAGTCCGGCGATCGTCTCCTCGTCGTGCGCAAGTGCGGCGAGTTCTGTTGCGACTTTCGTGCGGTGCCCGTCATACTCCTGCGCCTGCTCCCGTGCAGTCGCAGCAGCAAGCGCCAGATGATCGGCCCGGACCTTCGCATCGGTCATCACGGCGACCTCCGTCTTCAGGGTCTCGTAGCTGCCGGCGATGGGGGCGAGGGCTTCGAGGTCGTCCTGGAGTCTCATGCGCTCTGCGATCTCCGCTTCTCCCTCCCGGCACTCGGTGCCGAGTTGCGCGACCTCAGCGGTCAGCACCTCCTCCTCCTTTGCGAGGCGCAAGTAGCTGTCACGCACCACGAGCAGGCGATCGCGCTCCTCCCTGGCCCGCTCAAGCGTCTCCTCAGCGTTTTTCTCCGCGATCACGCTCTTTTTCGCCTCTTCCTCTGCGCCGGCGAGTGAGGACCGGAGTTCCCGGATGCGGGTGCGGACCGCGTCCGCGTCCAGCTCCCGGAGCCTCCCCGATATCTCCTGGTAGCTCCCCTCCCTGGCATCGATGATCTCCTTCAGTGTCTCCATGCTGTCTTTCTTGAGGTAATCGATGCCCAGAACCTGCATGAACCAGTCCTTCCGGGATCCGGCCCTGCTCTCGATCAGGGTGAGGAGATCTTTTTGCCCGGCGTATATGGTGTTTCGGAAGTCACCCGGCCCCATGCCAACGATCCGCTGTATCTCCTGGGCCACCTTCTGGACGCTGCTTGCGAGGAGCTTCTGGTTCAGGTAGAGGTTCGCCTCATGGAGTGTGGAGGAGGGACGGCGCTTGAATTTCCGGACGACGGTGTACTCGTTGCCGCCGGCGAGGAACTCCAGGCGGATCTCGCAGACGTCCTGCGGGCCTGCAAACGAGCTGACGATGTAGCTCCCATCAACCCCCGTTCCCTGGAGCCCGTAGAGGGCGAATAGAATTGCAGAGACGATGCTACTCTTCCCGGTCCCGTTGTTCCCGACGATCCCGGTGATGCCGTCCTGAAAGATGACCTCCTGGTCCCGGAACCGCTTGAAGTTGCGCATCGTAAGTTTATTCAGAAGCATTCTCTCCCTCCCTGTGGCGCTCGATGACCGAGCGGAGGATCCGGCTTCCGGTCTTCTTCACGTACTCCTCATCGCCCGGGGCGAGGTGTTCCTTCTCCACGAAACGCTCAAACTCGGCGATGTAGTCCAGGCCGGCGAGAGTGTCCTCCCGGAATACCTGTGCGGTATCATCGACCGTTATCACCCGGAGTTTGAGGTCGAGCATCCGGCTCCGGGCACCGAGGAGTGCCTTCTGGTCGAGCGCTCTCCGGGTCTCGCGGCGTATGCCGTCGAGCGTGACCTGGCAGATCGCCTGGAAGGTCGTCTTCCCGGCATCATCGACCGCCATGAGGATCTCATCCACGACCTCCCGGGCAGAGAGGCCGTCGCAGTTGATCCTCCCGAGGTCGATCATGGGGGTATGCGGGAGGTCGATCCCCTCGACCGTCCCGGTCGCGAGATCCACGGCAAGGCCGCCTTTGGTGTCCCCGATCTCCCCATAGTTGCAGAACTCAAGCGATCCGCTGTACCAGGCGTTATCGGCGACCTGCACCTGGTCGTGGAAGTGGCCGAGCGCTATGTAGTCGAACCGGTCCGACAGAACGGTCGCATCCAGCTCGTGCTCGGCGACGGTGTGCAGTCGCCTGTCTTTTAAGTTGCTCGCAAGACCGTGGGTGACGAGCACGTTTGTGCCGGGCGAAAACTCGATCCCATCGAACGCCGCCCGGTAACCCTCGGGCCTGAGCATATTCGGTATCAGGTGAAAGACCGTATCATCGAGTTCAACCCGCCGGTAGCGGTTGTGGTGGGCGACGTAGAGGTCGCCTGCGCGGTAGCCCCCCCGCTCAAGGACTTCGAACGGCGATGCCGTGTAGCGGGTCTTTGCCATGCTGTGGTTGCCCGCGACCATGATCGCCGGGATGCCGGCATCCTGCAGGCGGCAGAGGGCGTCGAGCGCTGTTGTGTAGGCGCGGGTCTTCGGCTTGACCTGGTGGAAGAGGTCGCCGGCATGGACGAGCGCATCCGGGCGCATCCCGATGATCTGATCGATTGCAGCGAGGAAGTTGTCGTAGATGAGCTGCTCGCGCAGGTTCATACCGGTCTCCGGATCGACCCGGTTGAATGCGGATAGTCCGAGGTGTGTATCTGCTATGTGAATGATCTTCATCTGTATCAGGCATGAGACCCCGGTTGGAAGACTACCGGGGAGGTATGCGGCCTGCCGGCTCCGGCACACCACGCTGTTCTCCAGACGGTTCTCCTCCTTTGCGGTCCGGGCTACCCGCCCCGCCGGCGGGGGGCATGCTCCTTCAAAGGAGTCGTCAGGCCCTGAGCCCGTGCGATCCTGCTTCTTTCCTCTTGATGAGGGTTTTACGTGGGCCCGGGATCAGCATCGGAGGGGCGGATCCACAGGATTGGCCCTGCCCGACCGCCTACAGGGCCCGGCACCGATCTGCGCGGGAGGGCTAGCGGCTACTGCCACCACATTATAATGAGGTTGGAGATCCAAGTATATGAGTGACATGGACGAAACCCTTGGCAGTAATCCTGGAAGCGAGTATGAGATGCTTGCGCTCCAGATTCAAGATCTGAAGGCGCAGATCCTGGATTATAAACTAAAGAACGAGTTGCTTGAGAAGGAACTCCTGCAACTGAGAAAAGAGAACGGTCAGTTAAAACGGATGCCGCTGTTTGTCGCCGCCGTGATCGATGTGCTGGATAACGGCGAGGTGTATCTCAGGCAGCAGGGCAATAACCAGGAGTACGTCACCACAGTCAACGCTAAACTTCACCGTATCCTCAAGCCCGGGATGAAGGTAGCGGTGAATAATACACTCTCAATAGTCAAGACGATCGGCACCATATACGACTCAAGGGTCAGGGTCATGGAACTCGATGAACAGCCGGATGTCACGTTCGAGCAGGTCGGCGGCCTGAGAGAGGAGATCGAGGAGGTCAGGGAAGCTGTCGAGTACCCGCTCACGAAGCCCGAGGTCTACGAGCGCGTGGGTGTGGAGCCACCGAAAGGCATCCTCCTCTACGGTCCTCCGGGAACCGGGAAGACCCTGATCGCAAAGGCGGTCGCTCACCAGTCCCACGCGAAGTTCATCAGGATGTCAGGGAGCGAGCTCGTCCATAAGTACATCGGAGAGGGGGCGCAGCTCGTGCGCGAACTCTTCGTTCTCGCCCGGGAGCGCGCTCCGGCGATCGTCTTTATCGATGAGATCGACGCTATCGGGAGCATGCGCACCAATGACGGAACCTCCGGCAGCGCCGAGGTTCAGCGGACGCTTATGCAGCTCCTCGCTGAGATGGACGGGTTTGGGAACCGGGGCAACGTCAGGATCATGGCGGCAACGAACCGCATCGATATGCTGGATCCGGCCCTCCTCCGTCCGGGCCGGTTCGACCGGATCATCAGGATCCCTCTTCCCGACAACGGGGCACGCCTCGAGATCCTGAAGATCCATACAGCGAAGATGACCCTCGCCGGCGATGTCGATCTCGCCGGGATCGTGGAGCGCACCGGCGAGACCACAGGTGCAGAGCTGCAGGCGATCTGCCGCGAGGCCGGCATGATGGCCGTCCGGCGCGATGCTGAGTCTGTTGAGCAGGAAGATTTCCTTGCGGCGATCAAGAAGGTGAAGCGCGACGTAACGGCACCTGATACCTGCATGTACATCTGATGGGGACCGCCCCGGCTCCCATAACCTTTTTGACAGTATCCGGAGTAGTATAACCAGATCAGGAGAGGAGAGAGACATGCAGCCAGAATGCTCCAGTATCACTGACCTTATGCTCCTTATGGCATCGAGCATCGAGGATGTGGCGCGTGCCATCGACCAGGAAGACGCTGCCCGGCTCCTGGACAGGATCCTGGCTGCACGCCGGATCTACGTGGCCGGCGCAGGGCGCTCGGGCCTGGTCGCACGGGCGTTTGCCCAGCGCCTGATGCACCTCGGGTTTGAGAGCTACGTCATCGGCGAGACCATCACGCCTGCGTTCGGGCCGGAAGATGTATTTGTCGCTTTTTCAGGCTCAGGAGAGACCAGGTCGGTCGTGGACGCCTGTGAGACCGCACGGGATATCGGGGGGGCGATCTGCCTCATCACATCGACACCCGATTCACCCATCGGGCGGATGGCAGACTGTATCATCGAGATAGGGACGTATCATCTCACGAGCACGGACATACCGAGCGACTTTGAGATCCGTCAGCTCACGGGACAGTACCGGTCGGTCTCCCAGTCCTTCGCCCCCCTCGGGACGCTCTTTGAGACCGCAGCGCTGGTCTTTTCTGACGCGATCATATCCGCCCTGATGGAATTGCGACATTG
>JAAZID010000225.1 GCA_012510295.1 Methanomicrobiales archaeon
GAGGCGCTGAAGAGTTCGGAGGAGCGGTTGAAGATCATATTCGAGTATGCCCCGGATGCCATCTTCCTCATCGATGCGGATGGGGCATTGGTCGATGGAAACCGGGCGGTCGAGAAGTTGCTTGGTTATATGAAGGAGGAGTTCATCGGCAGGAGATTCGATGAAATTGTGCGCCTGTCGCCGGAAGACCTATCGGGGGCCCTGACGTTCTTAAATCAGACTGCGACCGGTGCCACCACAGGTCCGACCGGGCTGACCCTGACCCGGAGGGACGGCGCCCGCGTCCCTGTGGAAGCGACGGCGTTTCCGGTGATGATCGGCGGTCAGCAGATGGTGCTTGTGATCGGCCGTGACATATCGGAGCGGCACCAGTTAGAAGAACTCAAGAAGAGGGCGCTCATCCAGATCGATGAGAACATCGAGCAGCTCGCTATCCTGAACGACTCCATCCGAAACCCTCTCACCGTCATCATCGCTCTCGCAGAGATCGGGGGAGCGGAGTCCGACAAAAAGATCATCAGGACCGCCTGGGAGATCGATGAGATCATCAGCCAGCTCGACCAGGGATGGCTGATATCACGGAAAGTGAAGGATTTTCTGCAGAAGCATTACGCGTGAGGAAAGGCCGGCAGGCGAGGGTTCCCCTGGGAGCTCCGGTCAACTTTCCGGGATGATCGGGCACCTCCCCGGTCGTTACCGCTCCCCCGAGGTGATCGGGATCCCACGACCGGGAGGTGGAGGTCATCTGCGTCATGAGGTCACTATTTCCGGGAATGAGGCACGACCAGGCTTCTGGGAATGGATCTGGTGTGAATGTGCAACCGTATAAGCCATCGAAGGATGTAGATAAGGTATATGAGCCAGCAATACCCATACAGGATGATGAGATCGCTCTTTGCTCTCCTCTCGGTCGCGTTTCTTCTCAACCTCTCCCTCATCTCGGCCGGTTGTTTGCAGGACGAGACCGCCCCACCCGAGGGGCAGTATACCTCAAACGAGACGCTTGTCGCCTTTGTTGAGGATGCGGTTGCCTATGTGCAGGAGAACGGTAAAGAGGGGGCGCTTGAGGAGTTCAACAACCCGGAGGGGTTGTTCATCAGGGGAGAACTCTACATATACGCGTATGACTTCAACGGCACCACCCTCGCCCACCCGGTAAACCCGGAGAAGGTCGGTGTCAACCGCCTGAACGAGACCGAGGACGGGGTGGGGGCGTTCCTTGTGGCGATGAACGAGGCCATACGAAGCGGGGAGAACTTCCACCGGATCGAGTACATCAATCCCCTGCACAACCGGACGCTTGAATCGAAGCTGACCTACGCGGTGCAGGTGGATGATGACTGGTGGCTGGGATCCGGGATCTATATGGGGCCGGCATCGTGAGTGCGTGCCGGGTGGCATAATCTCTTTTTCCTCTCTGCCGGCGCCCCCTACTGCATCGGGCGAGGATTTCGACCGTAATGAACTCAGGATCCCTCCAATCGGCCATCGATCGGGCGAGATCCAAACCCACGCCGGGGCGGACCAGGCCCGGGTGCTACGGTCGAACCCCGGGGGGATCGCGGCGTTTACCGGCGAGCCTGCCGGGTGGGCGCCGCGAGACTATCCGTGCAGAGATCGCCATCACTACCACATGACGGAGAAAAGATAAGCCATCCTGGATACAGATCTTCCATATCCATCATGATGACGGAGAGTGAACCTTCACCCCGGGAAGGGGGCGAGGCAGATGCGATCACGCAGATGGCCCGGCGAATGGCGACCGCAGTGACAAAGGGTGAGCTCGGACTGATCCTCGCCGGGGAGGTCGACCGCTACTCGCTTGAGGATCTCCAGACCCTCGGGGGGAGGTTATACGCGGAGATGATCCGGTTACCCGAGCCTTACCGGAGCAGGGTCTCCCCCTACATCACCGAGCAGCTATTCGGGGCTCACCACCACCTTCTCGCCATGCATCGCTCTGGCAGGTTCCTGTCCATGAGAGAACCGATCACCGATCGTGAGACGTTCCTCGGGTTCTGCACTATGATCCCCGATGGGTGCTTCCGGTACGACGAGACCACAGAGCGGATCCCGTTTCGCTTCACCCCCCGGCACCGGGCCTTCTACTACCTGATGTCGGCTTTCACGATGTTCGTGCTCGACCAGCCGGGCCATCCAGTGGGAATGCCGTTTCCGGGGGGATTCCAGGTCGAGGAACGCAACGGTTCATTCTACTGTCTCATCCGCGACCGTGAGAAGGAGGTTCCGTACTCGATCTGCAACTTCTGCCCCGCCCTGCAGACCGAGGAGGGGTGATACTTCTCCAGGAGTGGATGGGGCTTTTCGGTCCGGATGGGGGTTGTAACGTGATCCCGGCGGGTGAGAAGATCCTCTCTCATAAGATAGCGCGAGATGAAACCGGAAGCCCTGCCCCGGGTCTGCGCCCGCCACATGCCGGGTTATCGTTGCCGGGTGCATCCGGGGCCCGCAACGGTTCCCCGCGAGATGCATCTGGTCGTCTCCGGGCACCCACCGATCGCTTTATAGTTTGTTGACTGTAAAGTAGTATACTTATGTATCAACAACTCTTTGTGGACCGGGAGGATGAGCTGGAGTTCCTCACCGGTCGCTACCGCTCCCCGGTCCCGGAGTTCCTGATCCTCTATGGGAGGCGGCGCGTGGGAAAAACAGCTCTCCTTGCCCAATTCCTGAAGACTGTCCCGGGGTTTTACTTCCTGGCCTCTGAAGAAGGGACGGCGAGGAATATCCGGGATTTTTCCCGTTATGCCGGGGAGTACCTGGGCGATCCGGATTTTGAGCGGAGCCGGTATCCCGACTGGGAGGCTGTCACAAAGGCACTGGTCCGGCACCGGAACTTTTTCCCTCCTTCCG
Organism: Methanomicrobiales archaeon; assembly: GCA_012510295.1. Lineage (GTDB taxonomy): Archaea > Halobacteriota > Methanomicrobia > Methanomicrobiales > Methanoculleaceae > Methanoculleus. The sequence continues at coordinate 2,875 of JAAZID010000225.1, forward strand.
GAGAGAAGGTGGTGATCGTCATCGACGAGTTTCCTTATCTCATCGCGCGAGACCGGGCCACGCCTTCTCTCTTCCAGAGGGTGTGGAATACGGTCCTTTCACGGGAGTCGGTGATGCTCATCGTATCCGGTTCATCGGTCAGTACGATGGAGACCGGGGTGCTGGGGTACACGAGTCCTCTCTACGGCAGAAGGACGGGGCAATGGCAGCTTGAACCTCTCTCTTATCCTTACCTCCGCCGGTTCCTCCCCTACACAGAGGAAGATCTTGTCATGACATGGTGCGTGATCGGCGGGGTTCCTGCTTATCTCCGCCTGTTTCGCCCTGATCGAACGTTCTGGGAGAATGTGGAGGAGGAGATCCTCAAGAAAGGTGCATACCTCTACTCTGAAGCCGAGATCTTGATGCAGTACGAGTTCCGCGAGGCGGGGAACTACATGGCCATTCTCCGCGCCCTTGCTGCGGGTTACACCGCCTTGACGCCCATATGTCAGGAGACCGGGCTTGATAAGGGGATGGTCTCCAGGTATCTCTCTGTCCTCTCACGTATGCGCCTGATCGACGACGAGGTGCCGGTGACCGCCCATGCCGGCTACCGGAGACGGCATTACCGGCTGGCCGATCCCTACCTCACGTTCTGGTTCCGCTTTGTGTATCCCCGGAGGGCAGAGACTGAGACGGGGCAGAGCGAGGAGGTGCTCGCTGCCATCAGGGAGGAGATCGCGCCCTACCTGGGAGGTATGTTCGAGCAACTCATCTGCGACCTCGTTTCCCGGAGGATCCTGTTTGACTCTTCATATTCACGGCTGGGGCGGTGGTGGCAGAAGGAGGTGGAGATCGATCTCGTTGGCCTGAATGAGATCTCCGGCGATGCTCTCTTCTGTGAGTGCAGGTGGTCGGTTCTCACTCACCGCCGGGCCCGGGGTATCCTTTCGGCCCTTGAGGAGAAGGCCGGTAAGGTGAGGTGGCGAGATGCGAACAGGACTGAACGCTTCGCCCTGGTGGCAAAGGGTATAGAGGGTAAAGAAGGGCTGAGGGAGGATGGATACCTGGTCGCTGACCTGGAGGATATCGGCCGGCTTTCGCAGGAGTACCTGGCAGGCAGGTGAGGGAAGGCCCCTTCTCGCTGTATTTCGCGCGATCGGTGGTGGTAGTTGATCCCGTCAGCTGCCGGTACCCGGGAAAAGGGTGTTCGGGATCGTGCTGCCCGCCGGTTGGATGGGGGTTGCAAAGAGATTGAGGATGGTGATTGCCCTCAAATTGCGCCTTTTTCTCACAATAGGGGCACTTTCACAGGGATCGATCTTGATGTTCAGAGGTCGTTTGCGACAAATTCTGGAGCAGACAGTTGACCCGGCTCCACTCCACTGGATGTGGGGCAAGATCGCCTGCACAGCAAGAGCACGCCGTGTGCTTCAGAAAAAGTTGCAAACGAAAAGATCGAAAATAGAGCAAGGTCTCGCAAAGTGAGGGAGTAGTCTACTTACATGTCAACAATCATCAGAATGGGTGCCGGAGGATTGACCGCCTCCGGGTTAGTTCATACTCCCGCCGCGATCCGGTTCCCGTGCTCATCAGCGAGATATCGCTCTCCCGCTCCACCTATCCCTTCAAAACCTCCTCAATATCTCTCTGAACCGGGGGATCCTCTGTCTCCAGGGTCTGGATGAGGCAGTGATGGATCATTCTCACGATCTGGGCCAGCCCCTGGAGGTGGCGGCGATTATAGCCGGGAGAAAAACCTCATTCCACCTGTAACTCAATGCCCAAAACTGAGTGAAATCCCCGTCCGATATCAGTAAGCCAGGGCTCGCCCGTGAACCATTCCTCATTGACGCTCAGCCGTATGAGATCCTCCACAGATAACTTCAC
>JAAZID010000226.1 GCA_012510295.1 Methanomicrobiales archaeon
GATAGGGGTCTGGTTGACGGCCGCCGCCTGCAGGGCTTCCCGTTGATCCCCGCCTGTGGTCCGGACGAGGATGTGCCCATCAGGCTGGTAGTGGTAGATGCCGGCCGGAAGGTCCATGAGATCGCCCGCGACGACGTAGACCTCCAGGGGGTAGAGGGCGCCGGCGGAGGGGGTTGTCCGGTATCCCCGCTCATCGGTGACCCCCTGCGCCGCCCAGAGGACCTGCCCGATATCGGCGAGGGTGAGCGGTACCTCAGCGTAGACCCGGACCGACCGCCGATCCCGGAGCGCCGCCTCGACCGGGACGTCGCTCTCGAAGCGGGGCTCCGGGAGCCTGATAGCATCTGCTGGGAGGGTGGGGTTGCTGTTTCCCCCCGGCAGTGGGTGGACGCCCGCGCACCCGGCGACCAGCGCGAATATCAGGGTGATGACGAGGCCCGAACAGAGAAATTTTCGGTTCATGACTATCCGGTAGTCCCGGGCACTATGAAAGTATCGAGACCCCCTACTCCTTCCCTCTGCGGCGCTCACGGGTGGACGAGAAGGGAAACTTCACCAGATCGCGGAGGCCGCCGGCCGGGGAGAAGTTGCGCATGTCCCGCCGCACCCCGGCGATGAGTTCATCGACGACCTTCTGCTCCTTTGCCTCCCCCTCTTCCTGCACGGCGGTCAGGCGGTGGAGGGAGTAGAGCCCGAGGAGGAAGGCGAAGAAGAAGAAGAAATCCCACTGCTGGAGGTTGAATGTGACGAAGACGAGTTCCCGCACCGGGTCTTTCCAGACCAGCGTCCAGATCAGCTCGCGTTCCGTGAAGAAATCCACGAAGAGCCCGCCGAGGATGGGGGCGATCCCGGCGGCGACCGAGTTTGCGAAGGTGCTTGCCGCGAGGTAACTGGTCGCCTGGCCCTGCGGGGCGAGTTTCAGGCTGATGTTCCCCGACGCAAGTGAGACCCCTGCGAGGGATATCCCCATCAGTATATGGATGAGGATGAGTAGCGGGTAGGTCAGGATGTAGACCCCGGGGAGCATGACAAACATCCATGCGAATATAGCGAGCATAAAAAGCGGCCCACTGACGGAGAGGACCGATTTGTTTGAGTACCGATCGGATATCCGGCCCCATGACCGGTAGAACATGATATTCATGACCTGGCTGAGGACGCTGAAGACGACGATGAGCGATATGTCGAGACCAACCCTCTGGAGCATGTAGACCGTGAAGAACGGTGCCGCGAGGTTGACGGCGAAGTTCCAGGAACCGAGGAATATGATGAGATTTTTGAAATTGATATCAGCAAAAGGCTTTGTGATGGCGGCGAGCAGGCCGTCTCCATCAACCTCTGCAACCATCCGGGGCTCGGGCGTGCGGGCGAGGAGCACAATCCCGACGAGCCCTGCGAGGAACCCGATGGAGAAGAGGACGGAGTAGCCATAGGCCGCGAGGTCAGGGAACGCGATCTCCCACAGATCGATGAAGAATCCCGCGACAAGGCTGATGACGAGTGCAAGTGCTGTCGAGAGGGTCAGGCGCCGCGAGAAGAAGGCCCCGAGTCTATCCTGCGGTATCAGGTCCCGCATCCATGAGTTCCAGCCGCAGTGCGAGAATGCCGAGAACGATGCATAGAGGGCGATCGATGCGATGAGCACGAGTAGCCCCTGTTCCGGCGAGAGGAAGAAGGGTATCAGGATGATGGGGATCCAGAGGAGGCGGGCGGCAAACGACGCCACCACGACCACAAGCCTCCGCTTCTGCACCCGGTCGACGACGTAGACGGCAGGCATCTGCAGGAGTTCGGCGAGTGGCGGGATGGCGGCGAGCAGGCCGATGATGGTATTGGATGCCCCGAGCTGGAGTGCGAAGGCTACGAGGAAGATGCCGCCGGTCAGGGTCACCATCGCCTGGGTGGCAAGACCATCCCCGATGACGAGTTTCAGACCGCGGGCGACCTCTTCATCCGTCAGGCTCTCTTTTGTCGCAAAGATCGTTCGCTGCTTGTGTTTCTTCTTTGTACTCACGAAACCGGTCACCTCGAAGGATTGCCCGACAATGCGGTGGTGACCCCTGCACCGGGACCGCAGTTGCAGGTTTCAGCCGGGCTTTTTTTCGAGCCCAAGAATATAAAAATAAAATTATATTAATCTGTTTGAATGAATCGCACTGTTTCTGGGTGTTGATGCAGGAGAGGTCGCGAGCTCCAGGCGTGTATACTTCTTATTGGTCTTCTCCGCCGCCAATGGAATGTGTCCACCCGGATGTGTGAGCAACCCCATAAAAGGTGAATGCCGTGCCGATCTCTCCCTATATTCCAGGGTTTTCGCGATAGCGCCGGCATGCGTGTGCGCAAGCACCCTTCTGGAGGTTGCAGATGGTCGGGGGGGTGGCGCCCCGGGGGTTCACCGCCACTCCCGGAGCATTTTCTGGACGAGCGCCCGCCGATCCGGCCTCCCTGCGGTGAGCGCCTGGAACTCCTCCTCGTAGATCGGCTTTTCAACCGAGTAGAATGTCCCGAGTGCTATCGGGGCATCCCGGTCGTAATCCCACTCCCTGATCCTCGTAAGAGCGCTCTCAAACCTGCCGGTGTCGACCTCATCCCCCTGCATCTCGTAGGCGTGGGCGTTGTAGTAGTCTGTCAGGTTGTAGTAGGTCGCGCAGATCTGGAGGATGTCGATGAACGAGAACCCCCGGTGCATGATCGCCTCCTTGAAGAGATTCTTTAAGTGCTGGATCTTCTTCGTGTAGCCCCGGGCGATATAGGTAGCCCCGGCGGCGAGCATCACCTCAAGGGGATTGATGGGATGCTCCGTGATCCCGCCGGGGGTGGAACGGCCGCGGAACCCGAAGGGTGATGTAGGGGTGTACTGGCCGGTCGTCAACCCGTAGACCCGGTTATCATGGACAATGACCGTGATGTCGCTGTTCCTCTTCGCTGCGAATATGAGATGATCGAGCCCTTCGGCGTAGATATCGCCATCCCCGACGTGGCAGATCACCCGGAGGTCCGGGTCCGTGAGGCGTATCCCGGTGGCCGCCGGTATGGAGCGGCCGTGGATCCCGTAGAAGCTATTGACATTCAGGTAATCAACCAGTTTCCCGTGGCAGCCGATCCCGCCGAGGAGGACGAAGTTCTCAATCGGTATCCCCTCTTCCTCCGAGAGTTCGGCGATGGCCGACTTCATCATGTGCTGCATCGCAAAGTTGCCGCACCCGGGGCACCAGGTGTTCTCCGCCGGGCTGATGAGTTCGCCGGCCGGTTTCCCGGCGAGCCGTTCCCGATTCATGCGACCACCTCCGCAAGCCTCGCCTCCAGTTCGTCGACCGCGAACGGCCGCCCGTCATACTTCAGGATCGGGTGGCCGGGATCAAAGCCCTGCTCTCTGAGGAGGCGGCCGAACTGCCCGGTGGCGTTGTTCTCGACACGTATGATCTTCCCTGCCCCGATCATCGCTTCCTTCCACTGCCTGACAGGGAATGGCGCGAGGACGAGCGGCTGGACAACCCGCGCCCCGAATTCCCTGGCGGCTTCGATGCAGGCCCACTTCTCCGACCCCCAGCATACGATCGTCGTCCCGCTGTTCCGGGGGCCATAGACCTTCACCGCAGGATAGGTCATAAGCTCCCGCTTCAGGCTCTCGCCTTTTGCGAGCATCTTCTCCTGTAGCCCCCTGACACTCTCCGCTACCTCGGTGGTGAACCCAGTCTCGTCGTGAGCATAACTGCTCACCTTGACGATGGCACCCTGCCTCCCCGGGAAGGCGAGGGGCGACACCCCGTCGTCGGTCCGGGCGTAGCGCCGGTACTCGCCGGATCCATCCCAGAGCGCGGGTTCCCGGTCTGGAAGTGGTGTGATGGCCTCAACGTCAAAGGAGTACGCCCCCTCTGCGAGGGTCTTGTCGGTGAGGATGATCGAGGGCACCTGGTACTTCCAGGAGAGCATCAGGGCTGTCGCCGACCAGGTGTATGCCTCTTCGAGGTCACCGGGAGCGACGACGAGCCGGGGAAACTCCCCCTGGCCAGCGTTCAGGATGAAGTGGAGATCGC
>JAAZID010000434.1 GCA_012510295.1 Methanomicrobiales archaeon
AATCCAATATGTCCCGACTCAAAAACCGCAACCTCGCCACCGTGCCAGGCCGGGTGAAAAGACCGATCATCCCCGGATAGAATTCATTGAGAGGAGCGTCACCGGTCTCCCGATGGAGACCCCCCGGCGCCGGGGTCGTGGGATCGGCCCCGTTCGACACTGATCGGGTCTGCCGGACGGTGATCTTCCGGAGCATCCGCCTCCCGGGTGGGATCAAAGAATCCTGTTTTTCAAGGCAATATAACGTCCTGACCGGGAGGGAATTCTGTGATGCCTCAACTCACCGCCACGTTTATCGGTTCCCCCCCTATCTCTTCTTCATCAGGCGAAACCAGGTATGTCCGATATTACCATCAGGGTTCCCCGGGATATCGTCCAGGCACTTCGGCTCCCTCCCGATGCCGTTGCTGTCGAATTGCAACGGGAGCTTGGTGTGGCGCTCTACCAGCGGGACATCCTCTCTTCCGGGAAAGCGGCGGCTCTTGCAGGGATGAACCGGTGGGAGTGGGAGGAATTACTCGGAGCACGGAAGATCCGCCGGCACTATGCCGAAGGAGACCTCGACCGGGACATTGGCTATGCCGGCCGCGGAGAGTAAATTCTTCGCCGCTGATTCATCTCTCAATGGTCGGGCGTATCAGCTTGCTCCGCCGCTTTTCATCCGTCTGTATCCCTCCTGCGGTCCGGCAGGGTTGTGGGCAGTGTGGGTTGTGAAGGTACGGGGAGGGGGATAGGACTACAACAGGCATCAGGAGGGTGTGGGTACCGCACTCTCTCTCCAACCTGGTGGCCGGGGACGGCCGGCGGGGATCCCGGTTTGAACTCGCGTTTGAACTCTTTCTGGCAGGCGAGATGGCCACCTGAACATGTCGGTCGGTATTATCACCACAGAGGGAGATGCTACTATCGGTGAGATCATGAGGACGTTCACGGCTGTGCTCTACAGGGAGGAAGATATGTACATCGCGGAGTGCCCGGAGGTCGGCACCGTCAGCCAGGGCCGGACAGTAGAGGAGGCGGTAGCCAACCTCAAAGAGGCTACGGAGCTGTACTTAGGAGAATTCCCGCTGGAAAATGGGAGAAGGCCGATCATCACGACGTTTGAGGTGACCGAGGGTGCCCGGGCTTAAGCCGGTATCGGGCGAGACCGTGATAAAGATACTCTCAAAACAGTATGGATTCGTCGTCAGCGGGCAGACCGGGAGCCATGTGCGCATGTCAAGGGCGACGCCCGGCGGTAAGGTGGGGACAGTCGTCCCGCTCCACGACGAACTGAAGATCGGCACACTCCGCGGAGTTCTGAAGTTAGCGAAGATCGACCCCGATGATTTTGCCCGGTATCTCTGAAAACAACCGCCGCCGGCAGGAGAACGCCGCATATTATGGTAGCCACATCACGGTGCCGGGGCTCATACTCCCGGCGGTCGCCCCCGGCTGGACCCACGTCTATGAGCAAAACTCTGAAATCGGGCGCGACCTCACCCCGGAACGACCGCATGCGTTGATGCGGGGTGGGGGGGAGTAGCTCAAACCTGGATGCCTGCCCGGGCAAGTGCATCCTTGATGGAGACGAGTTCTTTTCTCATCTCTGCGAATTCGTCGTCAAGGTGCTTTTTGGTATCACTCCGGAGCCCGACAATCTCTTCTTTCGTCTCTCTCGCGATCTGGAGGGTCTGGTCCTGTTTGTCCAGCATCTGGTCCTGTTTGT
>JAAZID010000227.1 GCA_012510295.1 Methanomicrobiales archaeon
CCACCGGGAGGGAACGCTCCATAAACTCGTAGTTCTGGTCGAGGAACCGGAGGATCCCGACCTGCGCGGCGTTTGAGCGACACCGCGACTCCATCAGTTCCCGGAGCCTCCCGGCCCCGATGTGATGGCGTACGAGTGCGATCTCGCGATCAAGTGCGAGGCGGTTATGCTGCGCAAGGTCGCCGGCCCGGCACCCCTCACACCCGCAGACCCCGGTCTCCATCATCGAGGCGAGAAACTCTCCTTCCGGCAGGCAGAATTTCTTCTGTGCTGATGCGAGGTCGACGGCCCGGTAGTCGAAGAGGTCAAACCCCGAGTATATGAGGAGGCAGGCGTTCGAGGGGAGCGCCGCCGCCGGTGCGTACCACGCGGTGTCCGGCGGGACGTTCCCCTTCAGGCCGATAAGCCATGTCGCGTAGTTCCTCGGGTTCGCAAGCACCGTATGCCAGTTTGCAACCAGTGTGCAGTCGCCCGACTGCGGCGCCCCGGGGGCGAGCGGGTGGACGGCCACCGGTTGCTCCCCCTCCCCTGAGGAGAAGTAGTCCCTGACAAACGCCTCTCCCGACGAGAGAGGGACGTTTGAGAGCGCCCGCCCATCGAGCGCGGGGAAGAGGTCGTCGGTATCGAGGGCGGCAGGGAGAGAGAAGATCTCTCCATCGTGCTCAAACGTCCCTATCCGCGCGAGACCATCGCGCTTCACTGCTTCATACCTGCTCATGGTACACCTCCGCTCCGGGGACTTCCTCGCGGACGATCTCTGCCCACGCATCACTGCACCGGATGGCAAACCGGCTCTCCGGGTGCCCTTCCATCAGGGCGCGGATACCGGCACACCCGGACCTGACCATATCCGCATCCCAATCGGGGACCTCGCTCTGGCCGATCGGGAACGTCTCCGCAAGCTCCACAGGGTACGGCCCGAAGGGGGGCTTGAAGTTCAGCACCGTATCGAACCCCGGGATCTGCCTGCCGTCAAACGAGACCAGCACCTGTTCCCCGACGGATATGCGGGGGATGACCTCATGGTAGCGTAGCACCTCGGTCCGCCGGCAGGTCTCCGACCCGCAGTAGAAGAACCGGCGTTTGGAGACGTTATCGTAACGCTCGAGTTCAGCTGTATGTGCGAGGAGTTTCCGGTAGCCAACGAGGAGGCGGGGGTGGCTCCGGCACCGCTCGTCGACCACCTCCCAGAGTGTCCCATCCTGGATCGCCTGCCTGATGCGGGCGATCTCGGCGAGGGTGACGTGGAGGTTATGGAGGGCGAGCAGTCGCTCCCGGTCATCAGACCGGCGGAGCTCGTCAGCGGTCATAGACCGGCAGACCCTGCAGGGACAGGGAAGCTCCGCGAGTTCATCGATCTTGTAGCTCCCGTGCGGGGTGATGTAGCGCCCCTCCCGGGCGAAGAGGGCGTATGCGGCCGAGTCGAAGAGGTCGCACCCCATCGCGACAGCGAGGGCGAACATCGACGGGTGGCCGGCACCGAAGAGGTGGACGGCGGTCGCCGGGGAGAGGCCGCGTTTGGCCGCAAGGACGACCTCCACCAGATCCTGGTAGCGGTAGTTCTCCATCAGCGGCACAACGGCACCGATCGGGCAGAACGAGATACCGATATCCTGGACGGCGCGACCGGCCTCCTCGCGGAGGTCGGGGAAGAGCCCCCCCTGCACCGGCCCTGCGAGGTTTGCGTCCGGGAAGAGCCGCCGGGCCTCCCGGATCCGGTCCATGGTGGTCGCGAGCTCCCTGCCTGCCCTCTCTCTGCCGGCATCCGGCGGGGTGGGGATATCAAGGGGGACTATGATATCGCTTCCTATCGCCTGCTGGAACTCGAGTGTCTCCCGGTTGCTCACCTCAACCTCACCGTAGACCGAGAGCTGAAACGATCCGGAATCGGTCATGATGACGCCGTCGAAGTCGAGGACACTGTGGAGCCCCTCAGTGAGTGCTCTCCCGCAGAACTCCGTGCTCCGCCGGAAGATGTAGGCGTTTGTGATCAGGGCCTCGACCCCCATCTCCTGCATCTCGCGCGGGGTCACCAGGGGGAGATGGGGGTTGATGACCGGGAGGAGCGCGGGCGTCCGGACCGTCTTACCGTTCACCTTGAGTTTGCCGACCCTTCCGGCGATATCTTTGTGTATGACCTCAAAAGTGATTGTCATTCAGGTTAAACCGCCTTTTCGTTGAAAATCTGCCCTTCAAAGACCTGTATGGTGACGTCATCGCGCCTCCAGCATCCGGCCGGAAGCCTGGCCTTGAGGCATGTCTGGTCGAGGAACTCGGCGCTGGTCCAGCCGTACTCCACCGGAACCTGCGGGAGGAGGAGGCCGCCTCTACCGAGACCGCTGACGATCAGGCCATGCCTCCCGACCTCGATACAGTCCGGTCGCTCCTCCGGCGGGCAATCGAGCTGCCGGGGCTCTGTGAGCACCGTCACCTCAAGTTCGATATCGTCAAGTTCCCGCGAAGATACAGGCATGAACCGGGGGTCTTCAAGGGCTGCCGATACAGCCGCCTCGACGATCGCCTCACCGAGCGGCGCTGTGGGGTACGGGAGACCGATGCATCCGCGGAGTTGCCCCTGCCGCGTGATCGTGACGAAGACGCCACGCTTCTCCTGAAATACCGCCGGGAGGTCCTGTAGCGATATCCTCCGGGCACCTCTTACGGCTCGTTCGATGCTGTTCCTCGCCAGATCCACTGCCGTTTTACCTTCTTTCGGGGTCAGCATTGCTATCAGAATGGATCGTGCGGTATTGAATACTTTTAGTTTTTTGCAGAATAAGAGCGATCTGCACCGGCCGCAGAAACCCTGACCGGCCCGGTGATCGTGCAGGGCCTGCACCCTTCGGGGCGCACCCTGATGGTCAGGTCACCGCCGGCCGGAACGGGGCGATCGAGGTGGAGCCGGATCGTGCATTCCTCCCCCGCGGGAAGGAATGCATCACTACCCGGGGGAGGTATCGCCGTCCACATCCCCGATCCCGGGAGGGTGTCTCCGGACCACGTGAGGATCTCAAGATAGTCTCCTGCCATGACCGTCATGGTGACCCGGAAGAGATCGATGGCCTCGCCCTCCCCCGCATGAGCGATGCGGAAGGTCAGGGTATCGATACAGGCGATGGCCGGCTCCGGAGCCGAGAGGGAGCCGGTGATCTCTCCGGTCAACGCGAGATGTGACTCATTCGCAGCCAGAACCGGGTATATATCCATACCAGCCGCTGGTCCACCTCCA
>JAAZID010000228.1 GCA_012510295.1 Methanomicrobiales archaeon
GGGGGGAAGGTGATACAGGCGTTTCGCTATCACCCTCCGGGGAGGCCGGGAATTTTGTAGTTCTTCGCAGCACCGATCACATTTGCCTCGTTTGAGGGGGAGGAAGCCCTTCGCCGGCCAGGGGTGCGGAGGGGATGGCCGGCAAGATGCCGGCCCCGCCTGCTGGAGCACCTCAATAAGCATCACCTGATTGAGGAACCGGGTGATGAGATTTTTCATGCCCTCTTCTTGTAATCTGCTATTAACGCGAAGACTTCCATGGCCTTGTTTCACCTTTGTGCAAATATGGATTGAATACAAGGCCATTTCAATTTTACAGAACTTTCGTTACGTTACCTGGCGGGGAGTTGAGGCACCACAGAATCCCCTCCCGGTCAGAACGTTCAATTGCTCCGAAAAACAGGGTTTTTCGATCCCACCCGGGAGGTGGACGCTTCGAAAGATCACCGTCAGTATCTCTGCCGACGGAAAAGGTGTTTCCGGCGGGGGGCAGATCGGAGCAGATGATCGATACTTTTATCCGCCACTCCGAACATCAAGGGGCCATGTCGTTTAAAGTAGAGGTTATCGAAAAGATATCTGCTCTTATTACGGCTGCATTCGGCCTTGTCGCCGCTCTTGCATGGAATGGAGCAATCCAGGAACTCTTCAAACTCATCTTTGGGGATCAGAGCACGCTCGCTGCGATGCTGGTGTATGCGATCGCCGTGACGATAATCGCAGTGATTGCGACGATCTGGATCGGCCGGGCTGCAGCAAAGGCAAAAGATGAGGGGAAACCGGCAGCGAAGTGAGATTTCAATCCGTTCATTTTTTCGTAGCCAGCTGGTTTGAAGTCGTGACGTTGCGATCCGATGCTCTATGAACCGGCACGATGAACAGGCAGCAGAGCGGAGTCGTGCGATGGGGGGGCAGGAGAGCGATCTCGAGTCGTTCATTTACACCGATAGCGCCCCCGCAGGGCCGGTCTCCATCACAACCATCAGCTACGACGGCTCCCGCGTCGATGAACAGACCCAGGTACTGCCTGAGTCTCTCCCGGACCTCACTCTTCGCCCGGCGGTCACCTGGATCGATGTCGACGGCGTTCACGACGGTGATCTGCTCCGGACGATCGGGGACGTTCTCGGGATCCACCCGCTGACCCTGGAGGATATCGAGAACACCCGCCAGCGCCCGAAGATCGAAGACCATGGCGACTACCTCTACGTGGCGATCCGGATGCTTTTTCCCGGCAGCGATGACAGGTTCAGGAGTGAACAAGTGAGCCTGGTGCTCGGCAACAGGTATGTTATAACGTTTCAGGAGCGTCCGGGCGATCTCTTTGACCATATCCGGGAGCGCCTCCGTGCAGGGACGGGGCGATTCAGGACTGCGGGGGCGGATTACCTCTTCTATGCCCTGCTGGATACGATCATCGACGGCTACTTCACTGTGATCGAAGTGTTCTGGGAGCGTATCGAGGGGGTCGAGGAGGAGGTTATAGCAGAGCCCGACAAGGAGACGCTCCAGGCGATATATGCCCTCAAACGTTCCTTGATCGCATTTCAAAGGGTTGTCTGGCCGCTCCGTGACGTGGCGGTGGAACTGGAGCGGGGTGAATCCTCCCTTATAGGGGATGCGACTCTTGTTTATTTCCGGGACGCCTACGACCACACC
>JAAZID010000229.1 GCA_012510295.1 Methanomicrobiales archaeon
AAGGGCGGCGATCTCCACACTGCGATCTGGTGAGGAGCGTTCCTGCGGGTGTAACCCTCGATAGGGTTCCGGAAGGTGCGCTTGACAGGCTCCTGAATGCCGTCTCCGGCGAGAAAAAAAGTAGTTTAGAGAACCAGGATCAGCGGTGCAAAGACCAGCGCGACCATGGACATCAGCTTTATGAGAATGTTCAGGGATGGCCCTGACGTATCCTTGAAGGGATCGCCCACGGTGTCGCCGACGACCGCTGCCTTATGGGCTTCCGAACCCTTCCCGCCGAGGTGGCCCTGCTCGATGTACTTCTTTGCATTGTCCCAGGCCCCGCCGGCGTTTGCCATCGTTATGGCGAGGAGGAACCCGGCTGCGAGGGAGCCGACGAGGAGGCCACCGAGCGCTTCAGGGCCGAGGACTATCCCGACAGCGAGCGGCGCGACGACGGCGAGGACACCCGGCAGGATCATCTCGCGCAGCGCCGCGTTCGTAGATATGGAGATACAGGAGTTGTAGTCAGGGTCGGCTGTCCCCTCCATGAGGCCGGCGATCTCGCGGAACTGGCGGCGGACCTCGTGGACGATACTGTATGCTGCCTTGCTGACCGCCATCATCGTGATGGAACAGAAGAGGAAGGGGAGCATCGCGCCGATCAAAAGCCCGATGAAGACATTCGGGACCGAGACATCGATGATCGTGAGGTTGACCGCCTGGGTGTAAGCAGAGAAGAGAGCAAGTGCCGTCAGGGCCGCAGAGCCGATAGCAAACCCCTTTCCGATGGCTGCGGTGGTGTTTCCAACCGCATCCAGGGTATCGGTGATCTCACGGACTTCCGGCTTCTGGTGGGACATCTCGGCGATACCGCCGGCGTTATCTGCGACAGGACCGTATGCATCGACCGAGAGGGAGATCCCGAGTGTCGAGAGCATACCGACTGCGGCGATAGCGATGCCGTAGAGCCCGGCTGCCATGTACGAGACGTAGATAGCAAGGGCGATGACAAGGACCGGCCAGACGGTGCTCTCCATCCCCTTCGCAAACCCGGTGATGATGGTGGTGGCGGCCCCGGTCTCGCTCGACTTCACGATAGAGAGGGTCGGTTTCCGATCAAACGATGTGTAGTATTCGGTGATCAGGCCGATGATAAACCCTGCAACGAGACCAGCGACGGTGGCGTAGAAGACACCGATATACTCCGCCCCGAGAAGCATGTTCACCAGGAAGTATGTCGCTATGACGACAAGGACGAGCGCGGAGAGGAGTCCCTTGTTGAACGCCATGTGGATGGCGCTGCTCTCGGTCTTGTTAGTCCGGACGAAGAGCGAGCCGATGATGGATGCGACGATGCCGACCGCTGATATGACCAGCGGGAGGATGATCACGCTCATGGCGTCTGCGTTCGGGAACTGCGTGGCCGCGACTGCGACGCCGAGGACCATCGCCGCGATGATCGAACCGACATAGGACTCGTAGAGGTCGGCACCCATGCCTGCGACGTCGCCGACGTTGTCACCGACGTTATCGGCGATGACGGCCGGGTTCCGGGGGTCATCCTCGGGGATGCCCGCCTCGACCTTGCCGACGAGGTCGGCGCCGACGTCTGCGGCCTTGGTGAATATACCGCCGCCGACACGAGCAAAGAGCGCGATAGAGCTCGCACCGAGACCAAACCCGGTCACAGCGGTGAGGACTTCAGCCTGCGCGAGCCCGGTGAATGTGCTGATAGCCACATAAGCAACCGAGAGCCCGAGGAGACCGAGACCGACCACAGCCATGCCCATGACTGAGCCGCTTGCAAACGAGACCCGGAACGCATCCGCGATACCCCTCCGCGCAGCGTTCGTGGTCCGGACGTTTGCGGCTGTTGCGGTAAACATGCCGATGTAACCGGCAGCCGCTGAGAGCACCGCGCCGAGCACGAAACATGCGGCGGTGAGCGTGTCGATCCAGATCGCAAGGACTGCGGCGAGCACGATGACAAATACTGCGATAGCACGGTACTGCCTGTTCAGGTAGACCATTGCCCCATCATGAATGGCGGCAGCGATCTTCTGCATCAGTTCAGTACCTGTGCTCTCCCGCCTGATACTCATGTACGAGTATCCTGCAAACAGGAGAGCGAGGATGGCACCTATGGGTGCCAGATACACCAGATCCATCTCTTTTTTCCTCCGATAGAGTACCATATACAGTGGCGGTCAACATTTTAAAATATGTGGAAAATGGCTCAGGAAAACAGCGGATAGTTAGCTGAAATCCATCACTTCGGTCTGGAGTGTCTGGAGATCGACGACAAACGCCCGCGCGGGTGTGGGGTGGATGTTCATCTGCTTCTGAAACGATGTCTGCGACTGCCATGTTCCTGCGTTCACCCCGAGGACGCCCCGGTACCGGGTGATGCCGCAGATATGGACATGGCCGGTGAGCAGGATCTCCGGGAGGGGGTCGATAACAAGCCGGTCGGTCTTCATGGCAGCGATGGGGGTGCGCATGCCGTAGGGAGAGGCGAGCAGCCGGCGTTTCAGCATCTCGTCCATGATCTCCCCGGGCCGCTCGTAACTCGCTCCCGGGATGAGTCCGATCATATCGTCGTACGACCGCCCGTGGTACATGAGAACCCGGACACCCTGGAGGTTCAACAGGCAGGGGTTCTCGGCGACGGTGCAGTTTGCCGGGAATTTTTCGGTGAACTCTGCCGGGATCGCCGGCTGTGGTTCGGCCATCCTGACGACATCGTGATTTCCAGGTATGACAACGATCTGGATCCTTGATGGGAGGTCGCGGAGCATCTCCGCAAAGACATCATACTGCTCATATATGTTCTTGATCGTCAGTTCGTTCTCCTGCCCCGGGTAGATCCCGATGCCATCGACGAGGTCGCCTGCGATCAGGAGATATGCGGCGTCGGAGTCCTGGAGCCAGTCGGCGAACCGGTTCCACGCTTCATTGAGGAAGGTATCGCTCCCAACATGGACATCCGATATCATGATCGCTTTTCCCGGTCGATCGCTCCTGAACGGAGCGTGGTTGATGGGGATATCCGGCCGGGTGAGCTGGTCGGCAAAGAGGAGTCCACCGTCGTTTGAGAGTTTCCCCCTGACCCCGAGCACCTCATCGGGGAGGATCTTCTCTGCCTCCGAGAAAGACTCGTCCCTCCCTTTATTGAAGAGAACGCGTATGGATCCGGTGGGATCTTCCAGCTCGACGAGCCGGTGCCCTTTTGCGGTCGTCCGGGTCTCGGCCACCATACCGATGATGCTACACTCCTCGTCGCGGTAGCGGTGAGGGGACTTTGCCAGCGCCTCGATCGGCATCGCGGTCATCCTGCCCCGGACCATCGAGGCGAGCTGGTTGTAGCGATCCCGGAAGTAGTGGACTGCGTCCTCGTGACCGGTGACGCTCCCCGTGGTTCCGGCGCTTCCCACAATAATCTCAAGTTCCGGGTTCGTGAGGAATCGGGTTCCGTCCCTGACCTTCTTCAGCCCCGGTATGTGCTCCGCCGATATGACGAGGGTGCCGTCGGGGACCGCGGCAGCGATCCGGTCGATGAGCGAGGGATCGTCCTGTTCCCTGATGTAACTCACCACGTCGGGGTGGACCTGGTGCTTGAGCTCCAGGAACCGGCGTACGATCTCGGCGTTGGCGAGCATGGTCTCATGATATTTGCCCCCTGGTGATATGGGTTTATCTTTTCATCCATCTCCCGCCGGAGATTCTATGTATATAGAAATAGTACCCTCATGAGAACAAATGGCGGATACCACCTGGCTGCAGCGTGCAGCATCGGCCCTCCAGGCATTCCGGAAGAGTGAACACCCGGGTGTCTCCCTCGCCCGGGATCTCCTCTGGGTCATCGCGGTCGTGGGGGGCATTGCTCTCGCCCTCTACATCGTCGCCGGCACCTGGCCTGCCGTGGTCACGATCGAGTCTGAGAGTATGGTCCCGAACATGAACGTCGGTGACCTCGTGCTGGTCGTGGATGAGGACCGGTTCGGTGCTCTTGTGACCTACGAGGAGGGGCAGCTGACCGGATACCGATCGTTCGGGGACTATGGTGATGTGATCATCTACCGGCCAAACGGCGTGGACTCCGTCCACCCGATCATTCATCGCGCGCTGATCTATGCCGATGCCGCCACTATCGAGCAATCGGCACTCGGCGAGTACTATAGAGACCCGCACGGTGGCTACATCACGAAAGGAGATAACAATCCCTATATCGACCAGGGAAACCTCAAAATCTCCGGCGTCGGGGTGGTTGAACCGGTAGAGAAAGAGTGGATCATAGGAAAAGCTCTATTTGCAGTGCCGCTCATCGGTTATCTGCCCCTGCACCTCTTCGAGTTCGCGATCCTTGT
>JAAZID010000230.1 GCA_012510295.1 Methanomicrobiales archaeon
ACATAAGATCCGGTGGGATGTGTGGAATGACCTGTTCCCCCGGGAGTCCCTGCGCCCGCTGTAAGTGATCCCCTTCTCCCTGCATGCAACCGACCCGCCGCCCTTGCCGGCGAGGGGCACTTGCTCCCTGGTCCCGGCGTTTGATGGAGGTCAATAGGGGGAGGTTTCGGGCAGGAAGATCTGCCTGCCGGGGTTTTTCTCTCTCGTGCCGTCCGGCAAACAGTCCTCCCTCCCGGGTGGTCTGGTAGGGTCAGATCCCACGGCGAAGACCTCTGGGTATCATAGCTCTCATCACCAGAGTGACGTGTTATTGAGGGGGATTTAGAAAAATGCGAGTGTCTGCATGCGATTCGCATCGTAGTTCCCTGTTACTTTAGCCGGCAGCATATAAGTACATCCGGTATACTATCGACCGCAGTAAGGAAGGTTTACAAAATGAACGCCTGATGATCCGGGTTTTAGAGAACCTCGTCCATTTTGAGTAGCATTATATATCTTCGAGTGCAATCTATATGATCGGTACTTTTAGATCGTTAATTCTTGAAATAATAGCACATAATATGATCATAGTTTATACTTTTTATTATTTAATATGTCTCCCTCGCTGCCCCCTCTCGGGCCATGAATGATGCAGCAGTGATTCTCCGAAATCCTTTTTAAGTACCGTGTTCAACCATTAAAGCTATAAGCGACCTTTGTTTTAAATAATGTTATCAGAATATAATTCGAATAAATATTATTATTTATGTTAAATCCTGAATTAATTTCGTAAATTTTATTAATAGCTCTCCTTCAACTCTTATGGTCCCTTTTGGGACGTGCAGTAGCGGCCTTCAGGGAACCGGAGCAGGTGAATGCCCGGTCTCTCACATGAACGGAATGCATTGAACAAGGGTAAAAGGATGAAATACTATGGCTAAATACTCGGAAACAATCGATCTCTATTCTGATGACGGGAAGCTGCTGAAAAGCGGCGTCGCCCTCGACAGAATCAGCCCGCTGGTAAACCCGGCCACAAGTAAGATCATCGACCTGACCAAGAGGACTATCAACGTAAACCTTGGGGGCATCGAGAATGCGCTCAAGACCGGAAGTCTTGGAAAGGGCAAGATCAAGGGAAGAGAACTGGATCTCCCCATCATGGAGAACAAGGACGCCATCGTCGCCAAGATCAAGGATATGATCCAGGTCGAAGAAGGCGATGACACCGAGATCCTGGAGTTCAACGGCGGGAAGCTCCTGCTGGTCCAGGTTCCGTCGAAGCGCCTGATCAACGCAGCCACCTACGATGCCGCGATCACATCGGTCGCAGCAGCGGCCACCTACGCAATCGTCGACCAGTTCAATATCGACGCCTTCAACGCATCCACCGTCAAGGCGGCCTGCTGGGGCGGATACCCGCACACGCAGGACATGAACGGTGCACTCGTTACGTCGATCCTGAACATCCCCCAGAACAACGAAGGTCTCGGCTACGCACTCCGGAACATCCCGGTCAACCACGTCGTGATGATGACTGCGAGAAACGCCCTGCAGGGCGCTGCGCTCTCATCCACGCTTGAGACCGCCGGTATCTTCGAGATGGGATCTGCTATCGGACCCTTTGAGCGCAACATGCTCCTCTCCTACGCCTACCAGGGCCTGAACGCAAACAACATGGTCTACGACCTCGTCAAGGCAAACGGCGAGACCGGTACCGTCGGTACGGTCGTCCAGAGCCTCGTCGAGCGCGCTATCGAGGACAAGGTCATCACGCCAGGCAAGAAGGGCGGGTACTTCCAGTTCTACAACACGAAGGATCCCATGCTCTGGAACGCCTACACCGCTGCGGGAACCATGGCAGCCACCATCGTCAACTGTGGTGCCGGCCGGTTCGCCCAGGCAGTCTCCTCGACGCTCCTGTACTTCAACGACCTGCTTGAGCACGAGACCGGTCTCCCCGGCTGTGACTTCGGCCGTGTCATGGGTACTGCTGTCGGGTTCTCGTTCTTCAGCCACTCGATCTACGGTGGCGGTGGCCCCGGTATCTTCAACGGCAACCACGTCGTGACCCGTCACGCAAACGGTGTGGCAATCCCGTGTGTGGTCGCCGCGGCGGCACTCGATGCCGGAACCCAGATGTTCTCGCCCGAGAGCACCTCGAAGATCTTTGCCGATACCTACGGTAAGATCGATGTGTTCAACAAGCCGATCGACCAGATCGCAAACGGAGCCTGAGCAAACAGAGATTCGAATGACACAGGCTGCATTTCCCCAGGTCAGAATTGTGCCCATGCGGATGCTCAAGCCGGAGACGGCGGAGCGCCTGCTCAATACGCTTACCGGGATCACCGGTATCCGCCGGATGATAATCCACGGTCCCGGCCTGCCGGCCACCGTCCCGTACGGGCCGGCGCGGGGGAGCCCGAACCCGCACTCCGACAGGAGAGCGATCCAGATCGGCGATGCCGAGGTCGCACTCCGTGTCCAGGTGGGTGAGGTCATCCTGGAGGTCGAAGATGCCCCGGTCATCGAGGAGATCCGGTCGCACTGCGACGATTTCTTCACGGAGTTTTCCTACCAGCTCCAGGAGGGCAGGTTCATGAAGACCGCACCGACGCTCGTGGATTATGCGAAGTTCGGCCCCGATGCCGACGAGACGATCATCGGCCTTGCGGACCCCCGTTCCGGGGAAGGCCCGGTGGTAATCAGGGCGCCACGGTGACGCTGGGAATGGCTCAACGTCGTTCAGAATTGAAAATGGATAAGATAACAATCACTTTGAGGTGAATAAGACAATGGCATACAAGCCCCAGTATGGTCCTGGAACATCGATTGTCGCCGAGAACCGGCGCAAGCAGATGAATCCCGGCCAGAAGCTTGAGAAGGTTCGTTCCGTAACTGATGAGGACATCGTGCTGATCCTCGGCCACCGTGCTCCTGGCTCAGCATACCCGACCGCCCACCCACCGCTCGCCGAGCAGCAGGAGCCCGAGTGCCCCATGCGCCGGATCGTCAAGCCCACCGAGGGTGCAAAGGCAGGCGACCGTGTCCGCTACATCCAGTTCGCGGACTCGATGTTCGTCGCGCCCTCGCAGCCCTACCAGCGGACATACTCTGAGATGTACCGCTTCCGTGGTATCGACCCCGGAACACTCTCCGGTCGTCAGATCGTCGAGTGCCGTGAGCGTGACCTCGAGAAGTACGCAAAGGAACTCGTCGAGACCGAGATGTTCGACCCGGCCCGCGTCGGTATCCGTGGTGCGACCGTGCACGGCCACTCGCTCCGTCTCGCTGAAGACGGCATGATGTTCGACATGCTCCAGCGCTGTCTTCTCGACGAGGATGGTATCGTCAAGTACATCAAGAACCAGATCGGCGAGCCCCTCGACCGTGCTGTTGCCGTCGGCAAGCCCATGGATGAGAAGTGGCTCAAGGCTCACACGACGATCTTCCACTCGCTCGCCGGGACATCCTACCGTGACGACGCCGAGTATATCGAATACGTCCAGCGCATCCACTCGCTCCGGACGAAATACGGCTTCATGCCAAAAGAGGAGTGATCAGAATGGCAAAGATTGAGAGAACCCAGAAGTTATTCCTGAAATCCCTTAAGGAGAAGTTCCGGGGGCAGGATGTCGAGTCCGAGACCGCCGAGTTCTATAAGTTCGGCGGTGTCCGCCAGTCCCCCCGTAAGATGGAGTTCATGAAGGCGAGCCGTGCCATCGAGATGGACCGTGGCCTCGCTATGTATGACCCCGAGCGCTGCCACCTCGGCGGTATCCCGATGGGCCAGCGCCAGCTGATGACCTACGAGGTCTCCGGCACCGGTGTCTTCGTCGAGGGTGACGACCTGCACTTCGTCAACAACTCCGCCATGCAGCAGTTCTGGGACGACATCCGGAGGACGGTCATCGTCGGCATGGACCTCGCCCACCAGACCCTGCAGAAGCGTCTCGGAAAGGAAGTTACCCCTGAGACGATCAACGAGTACCTCCACATCCTAAACCACGCCATGCCCGGCGCGGCCGTCGTCCAGGAGCACATGGTCGAGACCCACCCCGGCCTCGTCGATGACTGTTACGTCAAGGTCTTCACCGGCGACGACGATGTCGCAGACGACATCGAACCCCAGTTCCTGCTCGACATCGAGAAGCTCTTCCCCGCAAAGCAGGCCGAGGAGCTCAAGGCAGAGGTCGGCAAGGGAATGTACCAGGCTATCCACATACCGACCGCAGTCTCGCGGACGTGTGACGGTGGAACGACCTCCCGGTGGTCTGCGATGCAGATCGGTATGTCCTTCATCGCCGC
>JAAZID010000231.1 GCA_012510295.1 Methanomicrobiales archaeon
ATGATGTACAGCCTGACAACCAGCAGTTGCACCAGTTCCAACCGGAGAAGGGAGGAATCAGAAAACCGTATGGAGGAACGCGGTCGATGGGACTGACACGAGGAACACTGGTTCGTCATATCAAGTATGGACTGACCTATATCGGGGGTACCTTGAAAAACCGCGTATCCCTGCATAGTTATGGCACCGGGAAGCGGGTGACACAAAATGCCAGAATCGAGGATTGTACAATCCAGACCAGAATCGCGTGGAGAACAGAATGGTATGCCGGGACAGGCAGACGGCATTCCTCCTCGGCCTGAAGGCCGCGGTCTCCTGCCTATATGAAGATGAAGATCGAGCGAGGTGAGGTATGTATCTTTATCCCTACGTTAAACGAAGCCCCGACGATCGGCGATCTGGTCAGGGAGTTTCAGGATCGGGGTTTTGAACACATCCTCGTCATGGACGGGAACAGCACCGACGGCACCCCCGATATTGCACGGGCCGCGGGGGCGACTGTCCGGACGCAGACCGGGAAAGGAAAGGGCAACGCTATCATTGAGGCCGTGAAGATCATCGATAAACCCTATGTGCTTATGCTCGATGGTGATGGCACCTACGCTCCCGACGACGCTGAGGCGATGCTCGCTCCGCTCGCCCTCGGGTCTGATCACGTCATAGGCAACCGCCTGGTCAACCCGGATGCGGAGGCGTTCACGCAACTCAATCTTCTTGGAAACCAGATCCTCAACCTGACATTCAAGATCGCTCACGGAAGAGATCTCCGCGACATCCTCTCCGGTTACCGTGCCTTTACCCTCCGCTCAATCAGGCAGATGACCCTCAAAGAGGCGGGGTTTGAGATCGAGACGGAGATGGCGGTCGAGGCGGTGAGGAACGGGCAGCGGATCACGGTCGTCCCGGTCCGGTATCTTTCAAGGCCCGGTACGGTCACCAAACTC
The DNA here is from genome assembly GCA_012510295.1 of Methanomicrobiales archaeon. Classification (GTDB taxonomy): domain Archaea; phylum Halobacteriota; class Methanomicrobia; order Methanomicrobiales; family Methanoculleaceae; genus Methanoculleus. Next base: position 945 of record JAAZID010000231.1, read on the forward strand.
GATCCCTTCCAGGACGGTGTGAGGATCTTCTCGACCATATACCGCCTCGCAAAGATGAACAACCCGATATTTTATTTCGGGATCATCGGACTTTTCATGTCGCTTGTGGGAGGCATCACCGGCGTATACGTTGTCTACGAGTGGCTCCAAAACATCGAACATCTGCCGCTCACCATACTCACGGTCCTCCTGATCACCATAGGGTTTCAGATCTTCATGTTCGGCGTTATCAGCGACATGTTGCTTGCGTTTCACCGTGAGACAACCCGCCAGATCGAGCAGTTACAGCGCCCGCCCGAACCGCCCCGATAGGAGGAGGACCCGGCAGGAGTACTCTGCGATCGATGTGTAGATATACGCCTCATCAAGCGTCTTTCCTGCAGCAAACGTCCCATGCCCGCGGACAATAACGATATGCCCATCGCGGAGCGCTTCTGCAACATTTGAGGCGATCTCGTCGGACCCCGGTTCCCCCCCGACGACCGGGATCTCCGGGCAGAGCATCCTGCCCTCACTATCGATCGGGAAAAGCCGGTCGGCATCAAACGAAGCAGTGACGGCATGGACCGGATGGGCATGGACGATCGCGGTGTGTGAAGTCTCCCGGTAGACCGCCCGGTGGACCCGGTACTCGCTTGAGGCCTCTGGCGGCGCTTCTCCCTCTTCTGGCACAAATACAGGCATCTCCCGACCATCCAGGTAGGCACCGCTCCGGGTGACATAAAACCCTTCTTCGGTGCGCATGCTCACGTTCCCAAAATTCGCTCCTACCAGCCCCTCAAGAAAGAGGCGTTTTCCTATCCGTTCAAACTCCTGATCAAGCATCTTCTGCACCCGGGCTTTGATACAGGGGAGTTTGACGCGCCCGGGGATATGTGCATGCACCGGGGCAGATGCGCGAGGGCCGCATGGCACCGATCGGTGGTCTCGCGCCTGAGGAGGGCGATCTGGATGGAGAGAGGCCGGCGCTCTCTCATAAACTCGTCATGGTTGCCGATCCCTCCGGAGAGTGGTGTAGTAGAGGTGAGCGGTCCGCTCGATCGGGCTCGCCCGGGCTTATAGCGATCGTACCCTCAAACCCGGTCAGGGCCTTCAAGGTAGAGATCATGTACCTGAACGGTACTTGCGAGAACAACGATATCGCCCCGTCGGCTACGTGCTGACCTGGCGATACCGAACAGGCTACACTCCAGCCCTGTCCCTCCAGCGCCACACGGCATGTATCATGGGTCGCGATCACTTTTACCTCATCGCGCGCGATCCCGCCATCACATTCTGGCGAGAGTCGGAGTGCCATAGCCCTCCTCGATATCACTGGTTCCGCCAGCAGATGCCGTTCTTCACTGATGTATCAGTGGCTCTAATATACTCTCAAGAGTCTCAAGGCTCTGGACGCCCACCAGTTTCCGGATAAGGATTCCATCCTTCTCGATGACGAGCGTGGGTACAAACTGGAGATCGTATTTCGTAGCATACTGCCGTGTCTGCTCGGAGTCGATCCCAACATCGATCTTCCTGACATCAACCTTATCGCCCATCTTCCGTTTGAGCTCATCGATGATCGGTGTCTGCTGGTGGCACGGACCGCACCATTCCGCGAAGAAGTCCATCAAAACAGGTTTTCCCATAGGTTATTACCCCATTCACACAATGTGTGTGAACGGGGCAATAAAGGTATTGCAGGGTTGTTATTTTGAGAGGATCGCCATGATTACCTTCCC
>JAAZID010000232.1 GCA_012510295.1 Methanomicrobiales archaeon
GACCAGAAGGTCATACGCGGGACGGTATCCGATATAGCGGAATCCGCCCGGGCGGCGGGGATCGAGCGGACGGCGCTGATCATCATCGGGAAGGTGGTCGAGGGGGCGACATCCGGGTTTGGGAGGTCGGTCCTCTACTCATGACCGGGACCATCGTAATAGCACTTGAGCGGTTTCTCCCCGATGCCCGCCGGATAGCGGACGTGCTCGGCGCTGAGGTTATGATCTATAACTCTGACGTATTCCGGGAGGCGTTTGCCGGGTACAGCCGGATCGTCGCCCTGATGTCGGCCGGGATCGCGGTCCGGGGGGTAGCTCCCCTCCTCGTCGATAAATGGCGAGATCCGGCGGTCGTCGTGGTCAGCCCGGACCTCCGCTACGCTGTCCCGGTCGTCGGAGGACACCACGGTGGGAACGATCTCGCCCGGGACCTTATCCCCCTCGGTATCGAACCAGTTATCACGACCGCGACCGAGACCCGTGGCCGGGAGTCGGTGGAGGGGCTTGCCGCCCGCAAGGGATACGATGTCGTGAACCGCGACTCCACCCGCGCGGTGAACGCCGCCATCCTGGACGACGATGTGCCCCTCTACGCCGTCACCGGTCCTGGGATCGTCGTCGCGGGGCCGGGGGTCTCCTTCCTCGCGAGGAGGGGGGTCTACACCGTCGGCGTCGGGTGCCGGAAGGGTGTCTCAGCGGGGGATGTGACCGCGGCGATAGGGGCAGCACTCCGCGAGGCCGGCGTCTTCCCGGGTGAGGTCCTCGTCTACGCGACGACCGCGAAGAAACGCGGGGAGATGGGACTCATCCAGGGGATCTCTGACCTGGGTGGTAATCTCGTCTTCCTGGACGACGATACGATTAACGCTCTTGAGGTCAAAACACCTTCAAGGGCTTCCCTGATCGGACTCGTCGGTGTCGCGGAACCAGCGGCCCTGGTGGTCTCGAAGCATAAAGATCTGGTGTTTGCCAAACAGGCCTATGGAAGTGTTACTGTTGCAATCGCGCGATAATGGAGGAAGACTATATATTGTCAGCACCGGTCCCGGAAGCCTGCTCCAGATGACGCCCCGGGCACTGGATGTTCTCAAAGAGGCTGATTGCGTCATCGGCAACAAATTTTATCTGGATCTGGTTACACCTACGCTGGCCGGAAAGGAGGTCATCACGAGCAGCATGGGCCGGGAGGTCGACCGGGCGAAGAAAGCACTCGCCCTCGCCGAGGACCGGGTCGTCGCCATGGTGAGCGGCGGTGATGCCGGGATATACGGTATGGCGAGCATCGTTCTTGAGGTGGCGGAGCGATCGGGGGCGACAGTCCCGGTCGAGGTCATACCCGGCATAACAGCCGCGGTCTCTGCGGCCGCGCGGCTGGGATCCCCGCTCTCCGGCGATTACGTCACGATGAGTCTCTCCGACCTCCTGACACCCTGGGAGGAGATCGAGCGGAGGCTCGACCTCGCGTTTCAGATGCGGGTGCCGGTCGTTCTCTACAACCCCCGTAGCCGGGGGAGACCGCATAACCTGGGTGTTGCGATCGGGATCGCCCGCCGCCACCTCCCGGCTGGAACACCAGTCGGTGTGGTCAAGAACGCCTACCGCGAGGGGGAGGAGCGACTGATCACGACGCTCGGTGAGTTTGAGGAACACTTCACCTTTGTGGATATGCACTCGATCGTCTTTATCGGTGGAGAAGAGACAAGGATCTGGAGGGATGAGGGATATGAGAGAGGCATCATCACGCCCCGGGGATACCACCGGAAGTACGTATACTGACCTTGCGGCGGTCACCCCGGAGGCCTACGCGATAGCGAGCACGAGCCGGAACCTCGCCCGGGAGCGGGTGGGAAACACCACCCCTGAGGACCGGATCCGGCAGCGGTGCTCGGTAGCTGTCGGTGATTTTGCTATGGCGGACCTGATGCGGTTCGTCAGTGATCCGGTCGCGGCCGGCCTTGCCGCGCTCGGCCGGCAGGCGCCGATCATCACCGATATCAGGATGGTGCAGACCGGCATACTGAAGCGCGGACACGAGAGTGAGATCCTCTGCGCCCTCGATTACGGAGAGGATATCGCTCATGAACGCGGGATCACCCGGACGTCCGCGGGTTTTGTCGCCCTGCGGGACCGGATCGAGGGTTCGGTCGTTGTCATAGGAAACGCCCCCTCGGCGCTCCTCGTTCTCTGTGATATGATCCAGGAAGGGATCCGCCCGGCGCTCGTCATCGGTATCCCGGTCGGGTTTGTGAACGCGGCGGAATCGAAGGAGGCACTCCGTGCCCTCGATGTGCCGTCGGTGTCATGCATCGGCACCCGGGGCGGCACGCCGGTAGCGGTTGCGGCGATAAACGAGATCATCACGATTCTTGCCGAGCGTGCTGGTTATGAAGGATCCAGTTACTGATTTTGAGTATCCCGCCGAGTGGGTAGCGGCATGCCGGTCGCCTGCCCTCCTCCCCGATGTCAGGCGGGGTTTTGCTGTCCTGACGGCGTCGGGGAAGGTCCTCCGCCGGGGGTTTACGACCGGGACGACGGCGGCTGCGGCCTGTAAGGCGGCGGTCCTCTCGCTTGCGGAGGATGGAGGGGTCAGGGGAGTGGGTATCACCCTCCCCTGCGGCATCGCGGTCAGGATCCCGGTCGACGCCTACCGCGGTATAGCGTCGTGCTGGAAGGATCCGGGGGATTACCCGGAGGATGTGACCGCGGGGCTTGAGTTCGTCGCGACCGCCGCGCCCTCGATATCGGGATCGGTCCAGTTCGTCCCGGGGGAGGGGATCGGGAGTTTTGCCCGGGATACCCCCCGCCACCGCCAGGGGACGCCGGCGATCAGCGAACCGGCGCTTGAGTGCATAAAGCGGTCGATCGCGGAGGGGGTGGCGGAGGCCGATCTCCCGGGTGTAACGGTCATCCTGACGATCCCCCGGGGTGCTGAGGTTGCACAGAAGACACTGAACCCGAAGATCGGGGTGCAGGCCGGCATATCGGTCCTCGGGACGACCGGGCTCGTGGAGCCCTGGGACGATCACCTGATGGAGGGGGTCCTCGACCGGATCGCCCGTGCTCCTGACGGCGTCGTGCTGACGACCGGGCGACTCGGTCTCCGCTACTCCCGCCTCCTCTTCCCGGAGCGGGTGGCGATCCTCGTGGGAAGCAAACTCACTGAGGCTCTCCAGGTAATGGATGGGGATACCACGATCTGTGGACTCCCCGGCCTGATCCTGAAGTTCATGAACCCGGATGTGCTCGACGGGACCGGGTGCGCGACGGTCGAGGAGCTCTCGATGACTCCTGGATGGGATGATGTGGCCCGCCGGGAGATCGCAGCGTTTCGGGAGCGCTACCCGCGTATCCGGGTGGTGCTCGTCAACCGCACCGGAAAGGTCATCGGGCAATCCCCGTGAAGATCGTGGGTGTCGGTTGTGGGCCGGGAATGCTGACCGAAGAGGCAGCCGCGGTCATCGGGGAGGCGACGCTC
>JAAZID010000233.1 GCA_012510295.1 Methanomicrobiales archaeon
GAATCTCTCTTCGATCTTCTGGATGCGCACCGGCGTGGGCGTGCCCGGGTACTGGAGAGCGCCCCTGACGACGAGGTGGATCCCCTCACCGTCGATCCGGTTCCCGTGGTCCGGCCGCCAGAGATCCGTGCCGATGGCGCTCCTCGATGCCACCAGCGTGACCGGCTCGATGTTCTGGAGACAGTGACCGGGGTGCTCGGTCCCGACCCCCGCGATCGGACCGAGATCCCGCTCCCCCGGTATCGCCGCCTTGACCGCATCGATGATGGCGCCTGCCATCCCGTCACCGCCGGCCCCGGGCTCCGGCACCGGCGCCGTGAGCAGGACCGGTATACTGAACCGGAGCGCCGTCCCGTCGAGCGACCTGACGAGATAGGTGTTTGTGAGGTTCCTGATCACCGGGTAGTCGATCCCCACCCGGTCGCCCGCAAGGCCGGGGAGGATCCGGTAGATCTCACCCTGCCAGGAGCCGTCTTTTCCGCTCATGCTCTCTCTACCAGGTACTGGTATCCCGGGCCACAAGGCACTTTCCTGTGAGTATCTTCCCCGGTCTTATATAGCGGAAACGCCCACCATCTTTAGCATGGAACTGACAGTCCTCGCCAGCGGGAGCAAAGGAAACTGCACCTGCATCCGGGGGGGGCATGGATCGCTCCTCATCGACGTGGGGCTCTCAGCCCGGGAGACCCTCCGCCGTCTTGCAGCCGCCGGTGAGGATCCATCGGTAATCGAGGCGATCCTCGTCACCCACGAACACGGTGACCACATACGCGGGGTCGATGTCCTGGCGCGGAGGCTCGACGTCCCTATCTACGCGACCGCCGGGACGGCTGAGGCATTCTTCCAGAAGTGTAGCCGGACGACGGCCGAGGTCCGCCGGTGCAGGTACGGGGAGTCATTCTCCGTGGGCGATTTTTCAGTCAAGCCCTTCGCCACCTCCCATGACGCCCGGGAGCCCTGCGGGTTCTGCATAACCGAAGGCGACCTCCGCATCGGGTGTTGTACCGATACCGGCACGATAACCCCGACTATATTCGATCATCTTGCCTCCTGCGACGCGGTCCTCCTGGAGAGCAACCACTGCCCCCGGATGCTCGAAGAAGGCCCATACCCGGCATTCTTAAAGAGGCGCATCCGCTCAAACCTCGGGCACCTCTCAAACCCGGACGCCGCCCGCTGCCTGCAGAGGCTCGCCGGGCATATCCACATGGCGATGCTCGCCCACTTAAGCGAGACCAACAACACGCAGGATCGAGCGCTCTTCTCCGCACTAGAGGGGCTCGGGCTCTACTCAGACCAGATTGCGGTCAGCGTGGCAGAACAGGATCCCGGCCCGGAACACCCGGGATCCTGTGGCTTTCAGCTCTGATCGCGTGGATCCCGGGCGTAAAGACCCCCCCTCGCCCCCCCTCGTTAGGTCCGGTCACTCTCCGGTGGTTCTCCGTTCGGTCATCTCGATGTAGTGGAGGAGGCGCTGGAGCTGCTGGTTTGCACGTTCAAGTTCAGCCGTCCGCCCGGCGACGAGTTCCTCAAGGTGCTCGCGGTAACGACGCAGCTCCTGTTCCGCCTGCTTCCGCGCGGTTATATCCCTGACGACCACCATCGCGTGCAACTCATACAGCGGCACGACGCGGGCCTCATAGTGGCGCACCTCATCGCCTTCCCGGTGGCTGAACTCAAGCGGCGTAGCAGGTTCGCCGGTCCTGACCACCCCCTTGAGCACGTTCTCGACCTCTTCGCTGAGATCAGCGGGGAGAAATTCCTGCACCCGCCGCCCGAGCAGCATCCGGGATGCCCGTGCCCCATCACCGCGCCTGCCGGTCCGGGACTCAATTATCGTGCCATCGACGTTAAGCCGGAGGAAGAGGTCCGGAAACGCCTCGATCACTGCTGTCAGCTCCGACGTGGCCTGCTTGAGGAGTTCTTCGGTCGCGACATGCTCGGTGACGTCCCGGATGACGTAGAGGTTGTACCTCTCCCCGATGAATGCCCGCCGGATCTCGATATCCCGGACCTTTCCATCCCGGCAGACGACGCCTGCGACCACAGCGCCCCGATCACCCCGGGCCAGCCCCTCCCACATCTTCTGCACCTCCCGGCGGTATGCGGGGTTCGGGTGGGCACGCTCAAACCAGA
>JAAZID010000234.1 GCA_012510295.1 Methanomicrobiales archaeon
CTACAAACCCGGGAGAGAGCCCCCGGCCTCCCGGCCAGACATATCCCCGGCGCCGATATACAGGAAGGGCGCGGTGACCGCGACCGGATCCTGTAACCCTTTACCCGGTACCGATCAACCTGAGCCGCCGGAGAACGCCGGCGGCCGCGTCCATCCCGCCGTCCAGGTAGACGGCGCCGATGAGCGCTTCCATGCACTCGGCGAGAACCCGGCCGGACGTCCAGACCCCCTGGGCGGCCTCGCCCTTCCCCCAGCGGACGTACTCCTCGAGGGCAAGGTTCTCTGCAAGCCCCCGGAGCCGGGTCATGTTCACCAGGTTCACCTTCCGGTTCGTGATCGCGCCTTTGTCATGCGCTCCACCGGCGACCACCGCCTCCACGACCACCACGTTGATGACCGCATCGCCGAGCGTCGCAAGGGCATCCATGTGAGCGTCGGCCGGGAGGCCGGCCTCAAGGGTGTAGGCGAGGCGGGTGAGAGCCCGTTCGAGGAGGGAGCGGTCCTGGAAGAGGTACCCGATCCTTCCCTCGACCTCGGCCGAACTCCGGCGGCCGGCGATACTGCGCTTCATGGTTGAGCAGGGGGTTACTCGATGACTTCTGCCTTCTCGATCGTAACCGGAGTCCTCGGTTTGTCGGAGGAGTCCGTCTTCACCTTCCCGATCGTATCGATGACGTCCATCCCCTCGACGACCTCGCCGAAGACCGGGTGGGCGCTCGGGGTCCGGGGGTCGTCCCAGTCGAGGTAGGTGTTGTCCACGAGGTTGATGAAGAACTGGCTGCCGCCGGTGTTCGGGCGGCCGGTGTTCGCCATCGCGATCGTGCCCCGGCGGTTTGAGCGGCCCTTCACGAACTCATCGGTGATGGTGTAGCCGGGTCCGCCCGTCCCGGTGCCGGTGGGGTCGCCGCCCTGGATCATGAAGTTCGCTATGACCCGGTGAAATATCGTGCCATCGTAGAACCCGGACTTAGCCAGTTTCACGAAATTCTCTGCGGTCACCGGCATATCGTCGTAGAGACGGATCGTTATATCGCCCATGGTCGTATGGAGCACGACCCGGGATGCGTTCTTGTCTGCCATATGAATACTTCTCCATAGAGTGTTGCTCGCCGTTGATACTTATCTCTGCGGGGCGAGGGGGGCGAACCATGCAGTCGCGGATCCATCGCTCGACGGGGGCGCAAGCGCCGGGTTCTCTATCGTCACCTGGAACGGGGCGGATACCGTCACTCCTGATGTCAATGTCATCACCTAAACAACTCTCATAAGTAAAAATATATTATAGGGAGGGGTGCAGAAGTATATGCATGTACTCCGGCAGCGGGGGTCTTCCCGGATGAACGATCATGCGCCTGTCTTCATCATCACCGGCGAGCAGGGCCAGTGCAAGACGACGTTCCTTCACCTGGTTCTCAGCCTCACCGTCGGGGCGAATGTCCGGATCCGGGGCATTCTCGCTCCCGGCCACGTTCGGGACGGCAGAAGATCCGGATTTACCCTCATCAACCTCGCTACCAGCGAGCACGAAGAGCTCTGTTCGATCGACCCCGATCCTCACTGCGAGGTCCACGGTCGCTACTACTTCCGACCCGAGGGGCTCGTCTTCGGCCGAAGGGCGCTCGCTCCACCCGATCCCCGGGAGACCGATCTCATGGTCATCGATGAGGTGGGACGGTTTGAGCTCCAGGGCGCTGTCTGGGCCGACCAGATCGACCGACTGGTCGCGCTCCCGCACCCCCCGATGATCTGGACCGTCCGCCGCCGGCTCCTCGATACGGTCATCCAGAACTGGGAGATCAAAAATCCGATCGTGATCGATGTCCTGAGAGCGAACGTGATGGCGACGGCAAGCGACGTCATGGATGCAATCTGGATGTGGCGGGAGAGCCAGACAAAGGCAGGGCTCCCGGTGCCATCGCTCCCCGGAGGCCGCATCACGTTTGATCCGCCGGTGCTTGCGAGCGCCGCCGCCGGGGTATCCGCAGAGACCCCGACGATCCTCCGGAGGCGCTACAGCCCGGAAGGGTGAAGAAAACTCTTTCTGCGATACTCTCTATCTTTTTCCCACCCGGATTTACCCATAAGGTTTGAGCGGAGGAGCTGCCACGCGGAAATCCTGCCGGTAGCCGCAAGACTCGCCCCCCCTCACTGTCGGGCGCGCGCCAGATCGATCAGTCGGCGCAGGGAGCCACCGCACCTGGAACAGAGCACCAACCATACCCTTTTATTGCTCTGGTAAATGTTATATCATTTACATTACCATAAAATTAAATAAATAAAATATACAGAATAGGATATGAACCGGTGCACAATATGAACCGCGGGGAAGAGACGGGGCGCGAGGATGAGGGGGGCGTCGTGATCAACCCTCCACGGATATCCATCGGTGGCGGGGTATCGATCGGTGAGACCATCCGCCGGCTCATCCCAGCGGGGAAGGCCATCTACCTCCTCCCGTTCGCCCTCTTCTTCTTCTCCCTCTTCTTCGGGAGGTACATGATGGATCCCGTGGAGACCCTCCGGATCCTCATCATCGGATCGGCAAACACGCTCCTCGACTGGGGATCATCCCTGCTCTCGATACTCTCCGATCAACAGGTCATCCTCCCCTCCTTCGAACAGACCTGGGGCGCATCGGAACAGACGGTCATCTTCCGGATCCGGCTCCCCCGGGTGGTAGCGGCGATGCTCGTCGGGGGAGGGCTCTCCATCGCCGGCGCCTCATTCCAGGGGCTCTTCAGAAACCCCCTCGTCTCACCCGACATACTCGGTGTCTCCGCCGGGGCCGGGTTCGGGGCGGCGCTCGGGATCCTCCTCTCCGGAAACCCCATGGTCATCCAGGTCTCCGCCTTCGTCTTTGGTATCGTCGCGGTCTCGGTCGCCTACTGCATCGGCCGGACCGTCGGCAGGGGCTCGACCCTCGTCCTCGTCCTCGGGGGGATCATCGTCGGATCGCTCTTCTCTGCCTTTATATCACTCACCAAATACGTCGCCGACCCCTACGACACCCTGCCCGCGATCGTCTTCTGGTTGATGGGAAGTCTCTCTGCGGTCTCAAACACCGATATAATTGCCATCGCTCCCCCGATCCTCATCGGGAGTCTCTGCCTCTTCCTCGTCAGGTGGCGGATCAACCTCCTCGCTGTCGGTGAGGAAGAGGCACGGGCACTCGGGGTGGACACAAAATGGATGACCATGGTGCTCGTCATAGCATCAACAGTCGTCACCGCCTCCGCGGTCTGCATCAGCGGGATCATCGGCTGGGTGGGTCTCGTCGTCCCTCACATAGGAAGGATGCTCGTCGGCCCTGATTTTCGAAAGCTCATACCGGTATCAGCCGTTCTCGGGGCCTCGTTCCTCCTCATCGTCGATGATATAGCGCGAACCCTGACGGCGGCCGAGATCCCGCTCGGCATCCTGACGGCGCTCGTCGGAGCGCCGTTCTTCGCGTACCTCCTGACACGAAAAAAAGTAGGCTGGATATCATGATACTGAGCGTCAGCAACGCCTCGTTCTCATACGACGGCATAACGAAACAGTTTGACGACATCTCCTTCTCGCTTGAGAAGGGAGAGGTCTTCTCCCTCCTCGGGAAGAAC
>JAAZID010000235.1 GCA_012510295.1 Methanomicrobiales archaeon
CCGGCCCGGGCAACCTTTGTCGGGTAGGCCAGTTTGTAATCGACCTCCCGCTCGTCGATGTACTCCCTGTGGTTGACGTAGCCCTTGATGTAGGGCCTGACCCGGGCGTCGAACCTGATCACATCCCCCTCCTTCAGGTCGCCGAGGCGTTCAAACCCCTTCGTGTAGTTGAACCAGAGGTGATCAGTGACCCGGTTACCATCGCTATCCCGGACATCGACGAGGAGCACCGTCACATCGTAGGTGACCCACTCGTCCCCGACCTTCTTCGGCCTGTAGCGGTCCTTCTTCCCGAACCGGGCAAACATCCCGGTGAATGTCTTTCGCTCCCCCTCGATCTCCTTCAGGTCGGATCTCATTTCTCTCTCCTGCCGGCGCCGTATGATCGATCTGGAGCGCTCTTCAGCATATCGATTTCGGGTGCGGGGTGAAAGTGTATTTCCGGCGTCTCACAGCAGCACCGTTGTCACCAGCGGGATCGTGATGAGTGACCCGATCGTCGATACAAAGACGATCTGTGACGCGAGCCGGGCGTCGGCGCCGCATTGCTCTGCAAAAGCAGGGGTTCCGGCAGCGGCCGGCATCGCGGCCATCGTTATCATGACCCCGTTTACGAGCGGATCGGAAAATGCGGATGAGAAGAGGCAGCAGTATGCCACCGGGGTTGCGATGAGGATGACGGCGCACGTCGCCCATATCCGCCAGTCACCGAGCATCTCCCGTGCCGGGAGGGTTGCAAGCATCGCCCCGACGATGATCATCGCAAGCGGTGTGGTCACGCCGCCGAGGAGGCTTATCGCGTCGATGAAAGGGCCCGGTATCTCAACCGACCCGATGAAGAGGATGAACCCGGCGAGGGATGCCGCGATGCCGGGGTTTATGAGCAGTCTTGGGTCGAACCTCCCCTCCCGCCCCCCGGAGAGCATCGCAATCCCGGCTGAGAAGAGGAGGACGTTGAAGATCAGGTTGAAGAGTGCGACGTAGAAGAGTGACTCATCCCCGAGAAGCGTCCCGGCGACCGGAAACCCCATGAAACTCACGCTCCCAAAGACGATCGCAAACTCAAACACCCCCCTCTTCGGTGGCGATACCGAGAGCGCCCGCGAAGTCACCCTTGCAGCGACAAACGAGAAAGCGAAGAAGGCTACGGTTGCAAGGAGCATCATCCTTGTATTCGCGAGACGGCCCGGGGTGACAGGAACCTGCATGGCGGCGACGATCAGCGCCGGCAGGGTGACGTTGAAGAGGAGACTGGAGAGCCCCTTTGTGGCCCGGGAATCCATGACCTTCGTAGAGACGGCGGCGTAGCCGACAGCGATCAGGAGCACAAGGATGAATATCTGGTCGGCGACGACCAGGAAGTCAGTGGCGATACCGCTCATGAATGGGGGCGCCCTCCCGGTACAGCTGTGGGCTCTGATGACTCTTTACGATTCTGCTGCCGGGACGCCTACAGCAGCACCGCCGTCATAAGCGGGATCGTGATGAGTGACCCGATAGTCGATACAAAGACGATCTGTGACGCGAGTCGGGCGTCAGCGCCGTACTGCTCCGCGAATATAGCGGTGTTTGCGGCGGCCGGCATCGCGGCCATCGTTATCATGACGCCGTGAACGAGTGGATCAGGGAACACGGATGAGAAGATGTAGCAGTAGGCCACCGGGACCGCGACGAGGAGGACGGCGCTCGCCACCCATATCCGCCAATCGCCGGCCATCTCCCGGGCCGGGAATGTCGCGAGCATCGCCCCGATGATGATCATCGCAAGCGGCGTTGTCACGCCGCCGAGGAGGTCGATCGCATCGATGAACGGCGCCGGTATCCCCACCGACCCGAGGAAGAGGAGGAGGCCGGCGAGAGATGCCGCGATACCCGGGTTTGCAAGCAGTTTCGGGTCGAACCGCTCCCCTTCACCCCGGGTGAGCATCGCAATCCCGACCGAGAAGACGAGGACGTTGAAGACGAGGTTGAAGAGGGCGACATAGAAGAGCGACTCCTCTCCGAAGAGCGCCAGGGCGACGGGAAACCCCATGAACCCGACGTTCCCAAAGACGATCGCAAACTCAAACACCCCCCTCTCCGGGGGAGTCATCGGGATCGCCCGCGACGTGACCAGCGCGACAGCAAGCGAGAGGGCGAAGAGGATCCCGGTTGCAAGGAGCATCATCTCGGCGCCGGCGAGGCGCTCAGGGGTGAAGGGAACCTGCATGGAGGCGATGATCAGCGCCGGTATGGTGACGTTGATGAGGAGGCCGGAGAGACCCCGGGTGGCCCGCGGGTCCATGACCTTTGTCGAGAC
>JAAZID010000236.1 GCA_012510295.1 Methanomicrobiales archaeon
GTCCGGCAGTCCACCCCGGCGAGTGCCGCCTCGTCCTTCGCTGCAACCAGGAACCGCCCGTATGTCTCTGAGAAGAGTTCTTCCAGGGGGTCGCCGGGGAGCGTGACGTCTGACTGTGGCGCGATCTTCGCGAGTGCCGCAAGGAGCCCACCCACCGAGAGGTCGGTGACGGATGTGACCCTGCCCTCCCTGACGAGGTCGCGGACGACTGCGACGATGGCCGGGTCGGCCGCACCGGGTGCATGGCCGCCGCATCCGGTGATGGCATCGAGGACCGAACCCCCGAAATCGGGTTCTGTCGTCCCGATAAGTGCCAGTATATCTCCTTCCTCCGGTGTCGTCCACTCCTGGACCTCCCCGCGCCCCACTATCCCGAGCGATGGCGTGGGCTTGATCTGCGTCCCGAACTCTTCGCTCTCGTTGTAGAGCGAGACGTTGCCGCCGACGACCGGGATCGCCATCCTCCGCGCTGCATCCCCGAGGCCGAGGACACACTGCTCAAGCTGCCACGAGATCTCCGGGTGTTCGGGGCTTGCGAAGTTGAGGCAGTTGACGAGGCAGAGTGGATCGGCGCCGAGACAGGCGAGGTTGCTTGCATTCTCGATGACGGCGTTTATCGTCCCCTCAAAGGGCTTCAGGTAAATGTGCCGGGGGTTGCACCCGCAGGAGAGGACGAGCGCTTTGTCCTCCAGGCGGAGCACGGCGGCATCACCCCTGACCGAGACCGTCCGACCCTGGGCGGTCTGGTCGTATTGCCGGGAGACCCAGTCCTTGCGCGCCACATCCGGGTGGGAGAGCACCGCGAGGGCGAGATCCCTGAGCCCTCCCTCCGGGCGGGAGAACGGTGTCTCTGCGGTGTAGGGCTTTTTATCCCGGACTGTGAGTGGTGCTCCCCCGACGAGGAGATCGATCGGGATATCGGCGACGACCTCGCTGTGGAACTTCACGATGTAGTGAGGTTCACTGATCACATCGCCGACATCGCTCCAGTCGAGGTTGTACTTCTCCGCGATCCTGCCCATCAGCGCGACATCCCCGCTCGCCACCTCGACGAGCATCCGTTCCTGGGACTCCGCGAGCATGATCTCGCGGGGCACCATACCGGACTCCTTCGTGTGGACCCGGTCTGCGTGAATGACCGCCCCGAACGTGCTCGCCATCTCACTCGACGCCCCGGCAAGCCCCGCCGCCCCGAGGTCGCGACAGGAGAGGACTTTCCCGGTATCTGCCATCTCAAGTATAGCGTCGATGAGGCGTCTCTCGATCTCAGGGTCACCCGAGACAGTGGTGTCCGGCCGGCCTTCCGTCTCCCCGAGGTCCCGGGAGGCAAACGATGCTCCGCCGAGCCCTTCGCGGCCGGTCGCAGCGCCGATCAGCACCAGGTGGCTGCCGGGCCGCTTCACCCGCGCGGTGATGTAACGATTCGGGTCGACGGTACCGACGCAGACGACGTTCACGAGGGGATTTCCTGAGTAGGAGTGGTCAAAGACGAGCTCGCCCCTGACGACCGGCACACCGATGGTGTTCCCGTAATCCCCGGCACCGGCGACTATCTGCTCGAAGAGGTAGCGGTTCTTCTCCTGGTCCAGGGGGCCGAGGTAGAGCGGATCCATAATAGCGATAGGGCGGGCGCCCATGGAGAGGATGTCCCGGACGATACCGCCAACACCTGTCGCGGCGCCGTTGTACGGGTCCACGTAGCTCGGGTGGTTGTGACTCTCCATCCCGATAGCGAGGGCGCAGGTATCGCTGAACCGCACGATCGCGGCATCATCGCCCGGCCCGAGCAGCACCTCATCTCCTTCCGTCGGTAGCGTCCGGAGAAGTGGTCTCGTGGACCGGTAACTGCAGTGTTCACTCCAGAGATTTTCAAAGCAGGCGACCTCGACATCGGTCAGGTCGCGGCCGAGGGTTTTTTGCAGCAGTGCAAGGTCCTGAGCCGATAACATACTGTAAAACTGGTGGGTTGCCGATCTAGATAAGCGTGTGCGAGGTCAAAGAATTGAGGTAACCACTTTTTGATGTCGTATGACCTATAGTGGGGTATGACCCAGTCATATGAAGACCTCCTCAAGGAGGCATATACCAATATCACGGAGCCGACGGAGGCTGAAGACCGGTTCATTGTTCCTGCCGCCCGCGCCTTCATCGAGGGGAAGACAACGGTTCTTGAGAATTTCGCCGAGATCGCAGGCACCCTCCGGCGCGACCAGGAACACCTGATGAAGCACCTCCTCGGCGAGCTCGGCACCGCCGGGAAGATCGAGGGGACGCGGGCCGTCTTCTCGGGAAAGTTTGAGCAGGAGCAGATCAACACGATCATCCACGGCTACGTTGAGGATTACGTCATCTGTTCCGAGTGCGGGAAACCAGATACCCGGCTGGTCAAGAGCGACCGGATCCTGATGCTCCGCTGTGACGCCTGTGGTGGTCACCGGCCGGTCCGGAAGCGAAGAGCGACTGTAGACCCATCCGCGGCCTCAAAACCGACCGAGGGGGCTATCATGGATGTGACACCGCAGTTCCTCTCGAAGCGCGGTGATGGCGTGGTGAAGATCGACCGCTACACGATGTATGTTGCGAATGCAAAGCCGGGTCAGACGGTGAAGATCAAGATCACCCGGATCGCCGGGACGATCATCTTCACCGAGCGTGTCGACTGAAAGAGAGATCGGTCTCCTCCCTACCAAAAACCCTGTTTTTTATACCCGGGATCCGGTGATACTGCCTGTTCGCTCTGCCGCGCGGTGCCCCATCTCCTGGTGGGCTCGCCTGCACCCGGCCTCTCCAGAAGAAGATCGAGCCGCAACCGGCGGTAGGCGTACGATCCCGTCCCTGACCGATGTGTCGCGGGACAATCTGTCGGGGTGGCTTTTACGCGATCCAGGTCATCCCCCTGTTCGGCACCGGGTGCGTTCGCTCTTCTTTACCGATGTGGCCGGCCCGGTCCAGTGCGGATGCGCGGTCAGCGGTTGACCTGGTGGGCGGAGGGCACAGAGGTCTCCCGGGCGTAAGCCTCTGGTGCCTGTGGTATTCTACGCGGTATCGAGGGTTTTCATCTGCTCAAGGAGCTTGCCGGCGTGGCCGGAGAGTCGCTTTGCTGCATCGGTGATTGCAAGAAGAGGGGGCCGGCCGCCGATCGTGGTGACGACCAGTTCGGGGTCTGAGAACTGGAACACCTGCCGGTGCTGCGCCACATCCACCTCCGGATCGTTGGTGAGCTCGGATGCGAGCGCGTTTATGTAGGTGTTGCCTTCGCCTTCAAAGAGGATCCGGGCTTTATTGTCGGTTAACTCCAGGAGTTTGAGTTTCATGGCCATATGCACTTATGTTTGGTTCTGAGAGGAGTATATAGGTATGGGTGGCCGTCTACCAGCAGAACGTCTCCATGTCATACCCGGCGTGCGGCATCCCCGGTGGGACCAGGTGGCTCATGTGGACGCACCGGTAGTCCCGTGCCCCGACGTCGCGGGCGAACCTGACCGCCTCGGCGTAGTTCATGTGTTTGTCGATGTTGTAGCCCTCGGGGGCTATGCCGTCCACGAAGAGGAGATCGATGTTGCTGCCTTTGAGGAGGTCGCGGCTCTCATCGGGGATGTCTGCCCGCGTATCCGACGTGTAGGCGACCGTGACACCCTTATGTTCGATCAGGAGTCCGCAGGTGTAGACCGGGGGGTGGTTCACCGGAAAGAGCGTGATGGTTGTGCCGAGGAGGTCGAACGGTTCATAGACCGGGACCGGGTGCTTCTCAAACGAGAGGAAGTGAAGGTAACGGGAACAGTAATCCATCACCTCCGGCGCCGCGTAGGCCGGCGGGATCTTCTGCACCCGGTAAAACTCTCCAAACCCGATGAAGTGGTCATAGTGGCCGTGCGACCAGATGACCGCATCGATGTGGGGCGAACAGGCACGGAGGAGCTGCTGGCGCAGGTCCGGCGATGACTCGATCAGGATGTGTTTATCCTCTACCTCGACGAGGAGGGAGGTTCGAAGCCTCGTCTGTCCCGCCGCCGCCATCGCCTGGCAGGTCTCGCAGTCGCACCCCACCTTCGGCGTTCCTATGGCGTCACCCGTCCCGAGCAGCGTTATCTGCATATCAGTATCCGGTGTCGCGGATGAGGTTGCGCTCCTCGACCCTGAGGAGACCCTGCTCGATATCTGCCGCATCGAGGTGACGCCGGCCGTCCATCAGCGCCGATATCACTGCTTCTTTCATCATCATCCGGAGGTCAGAGCCCGAGAACCCTTCAGTCTCCGCCGCAAGGTCAGCGAAGTCGGAGTTGCAGTCGATGGAGGCGGCGATCATTTCAAGGATCGCCTGCCGCATGGTGATATCCGGGAGCGGGAACTCCACCACCTCATCGAACCGCCGCCAGGCCGCCTCGTCGAGGACGCGGGGGTGGTTCGTCGCCCCGATGAGGAGGACGCCGTTCTTCACGAAGCTGATCTGGTCGATGTTCTTCAGGAGCATATTCACTGCACGCTTCATCGCGCCGTGGTCATCGCTGACCCGGGTCTTTGCGACGAAATCAAACTCATCGATGAAGAGGATGCAGGGTGCGAGCTTCTTTGCGAGGTCAAAGATCCGGTCGATGTTCTTTGAGGTCTCGCCCAGGTACTGGGAGGTGACCATGGCGAGGCGGACCTCAAGCACCGGCATGTGGAGCTCCCGGGACATCGCGAGCGCAAGCGACGTCTTCCCGGTGCCGGGCGGACCGACGAAGAGGAGTCGCCCGAACTCGTAGATCCGCTGTTGTTGTAAAAAGTCCCGGTGGTCAAGGGCGACGCCGATCTTTCGTATGGTCTCCTCCTGTCGCGGGGTGCAGACCAGGTTATCGAGTGAGAACTCGACTTCATTCGGTGCACTGATGATGATCAGGTCGCGGGCCTCACGCATCTCCTCGCTCTCCCCGACGATCCGGGAGACTTTTGCCTCGATATACTCCTTTGTATCTTCAAACCGGGGGTTCTTCGCCCGGACATCCTGGTACCGGACCTTGATGCCGTCCCTCCCCTCAAAAAAATTGGCCAGGGTGGGGTTCTCCTCGACCTGCGGACTTCCACCTTTTTTAAGGAACCACCCTGCTGCTACGTCGATCGAAGGCAGATTCAGGCGCTGTCCGAACTCGTCGTAGCCGACGAACGGGTTTCGGCGGACGGCCTGGCAGACGGCATCCGGGGTGCCGAGTACCTTCTTGATCGCTCCTTCGCTTACGATCAGCGGGCGTTTCACCTCGGGGTTCCCACCACTTCCAGCACCGAAGAACTCCCGGCAGCGCGGGTGAAGGTCGTTGATGTCGAGATCCTGGTTCCGGTTGAATATCTCCGCGGTGAGCAGGAGCTCCATGATGGCGAGGACGTCACGCGTACCCGTATCGCTGGTCATATCTGAGCAGACATATTAGCGCGCGACATCAATAAGTATACCTTACCGGGTGGTGACCTCGCAGCCATCGGCCGTGACGATCAGGGTGTGCTCCGCCTGCGAGACGAACGACCCCGGAACGTCGTTTAACACCGGGAAAGCATGGAGGATCCCGGACCGTACCAGGTTCATAAGCCCGATATCGACCTTGTCACCGGGAACCCACCTGCGGGAGAACGGGAGGCCTCTCCGTGGTCTCGCCGTCTCAAGTATCCGCTTCGCCGATGGCAGGCGGGCGGGCCGGGCTGCGATCTGCTGGTAGATCTCCACACGCGCCGCTTCAGAGATCCTCCCCGATCCTGTGGTGGCGAAAGGCTCGATCGCAAAGGCCATACCCTCTTCGATGACTGCACCACCGCTTATCGCGATGTTCGGGATGGTCGGTTTTGCGTGGAGGTCGTAATGGCCGAGACCGTGTCCGGTGAGGTTTGCGACCGGGATGTAGCCGTGTTCTTCGATGGTTGCCTGAATAACCGTCCCGATCTCCCCGGCGGTGATGCCCGGGCGGACGATCGCGATCGCCGCATCAAGGGCCGCCCGGGATGCTTCGACGAGTTTTGCATGGTCACCGAGGTCGACGGTCAGGGCGGTGTCGGCGATGTAACCGTCGACATGTACACCGAGGTCGACCTTGACGAGGTCGCCCGTGGCAAATACCCTCTCATCCCCGGGCATGGCGGTATCATGTGCTGCTGACTCGTTTAAGGAGACGTTGAGGGGGAATGCGAGGTTTGCGCCTTCGTCTATCACCATGTTTTCGGTCTCCTCGACCATCTCAAGGATGCTCGCTCCTTCTTTCACGAGGCTTTTGCCCCGGTGGAGCACTTTGTGCGCGAGAGCTCCTGCTTCGCGGTAAGCGTCGTAGATTTCGTCGTCCATGATCATATGATTAGTTCCTCTTCGTATTGGGTGAACCGGTCAAATCCGGTCTCTGTCACTGCGCCCATATCCTCGAGGCGGACGCCGCCGGTACCGGGGTAGTAGAGTCCGGGCTCGATTGTGATGACGTTCCCGGCGACGAGCGCGCCTCCCCTGGGGCCGAGTGAAGGCTCTTCATGCACCTCGAGGCCGACGCCGTGGCCGAGGCTGTGGACGAACCCCTGCGTGCCGCTCTCGTAGCCGTGATCGTGGAAGAAGTCTACCACGGCGGTGTAGAGGTCAGACCCGAGGGCTCCGGCGCGGACACTTGATGCGCTGAGGGCCTTTGCCTCCCGGACAGCTTCGTACATCTCCTGGATCGCGGGGGTGGGTTCGCCCTTCACCACCGTTCTGGTCATGTCGGCGTAGTAGCCGGAGAGTTCGTGTTGCGGGAAGATGTCGATGACGATCGGTTCGTTCTCCAGGAGCGGCCCGCTACCCTGGTTGTGCGGGAGGGCGGTGTCGGGGCCGCATGAGACGATGGTATCGGCTCCGCGGCAACCGTTCGTGAGGAGGTGGATATGCATCTCCGCCCGGACGGTCTCGGCGGTGAGGGGCCGGCCGTCCCGGTGGAGGATGCCGGCCTTTGGGGTGGAGCCGCGGATGAGTGCGATCCCCCGGTCCATCGCCGCCTCGGTGGCGCGCTGCACCGCGCGTATCTGTTCAAGTTCATCCGGTGTCTTGACCGCCCGCATCCTCCCGACTGTTCCTGCGGTATCGAGGATGACCGGATGGAACGACTCGAGTTCCCGGGCGAGGGCGAGCGGGAAGGTCGCAGGAACGAGGACGGGGCCGCCGGCGAGGTCTGCGATCATGTGGGCGGTTGCGCGCCAGGGTGGCTCCCCGGCCTTGAGGTACTCGAGGTAGCCGGCATCGGCGCGGGTGATGACCGCGGCGGATGATTCACGGACCGCCCGTTCGTGTTCCATCTGCGGGATGACGAGTATTCCGCGCTCGCCTGGTCGTTTTGCGTAGACCACGGGATCGGTGGTGCGGAACCGGGTCAGGTAGCGCATATCGGCATCCGCAGATGAGCCGTAGATTACGTATGCTGCTGCGCCGGCATCCCGGATGGCAGAATCCAGTATATCCATTGTATCACCTCTCCTGTTAGAACCACAAGTACTTTTACCACCACGTTCAAGTATGAATAATGGATGAGGCAGCCAGGGAATCTTTCAAGGGCAAGTTTATCGTTCTGACGGTTATGCTAAACGTTATAATCCTCTGTTTCGCTATGGGTGTCTTCATCCTCTTCCGGTTTGCACCCACGAGTTCCTTCGGGCTCTGGATCGGTGTCATCCTCCTCGCTGCAGGGGCGATATCCTCATTCGCGTTCCGGAAGATGTATCGCCGGACAAAGGTCTGGCTGAATGAGCAACCCTAGCGCGTGTGCTTTATGCTTGCGAAGTTGAGGTCTGAGATTGAACTTGCGTCACGGCATCTCGAGGTGATCCGGGCGGTCGTGAAGTATCAGCCTATCGGTATTATGAAGCTCTCCGAGATCCTGGATCTCCCCTACCACCGGGTCCGCTACTCGCTCCGGATCCTTGAGCAGGAGGGCTACATCCGTGCATCGCCGGCCGGCGCGGTGGCTACGGAGCCGGCGGCCGATCTCCTCGGCGGGCTTGAGGCGCGGGTCGATGAGTTGATCGCACTCCTTGAAGCCATCAAGGAGGAGAATTCCCGCAATATTTAATACGATTCAGGGAAGACATTATAGAGCACTTATCCTTGTGCCGCCATAACTCAGTTGGTAGAGTGGCTGGCTGTTAACCAGCATGTCACAGGTTCGAGTCCTGTTGGCGGCGTCTCTGTTATTGGTGGTATAGCCCCAATTTGGGCCTGAGTTTTTTTTCCCGCTCTTCTTAAGAGCCACTCGATGAATTTAGAGGCACACTGCATCAGGTGAGAGAATGGATTACAAAGACATGTACCTGAACGGCGAATATTTTCGGAAGAACCCCACATGGGGCGTTGAGGATTCGCCCTGGAAAGCCGAACAAATTCTGAGAATGCTTCAGGAGCATAAC
>JAAZID010000237.1 GCA_012510295.1 Methanomicrobiales archaeon
GAGGCGGCGCGGAGGGCCGGAGAAGACCTGGAGCGGGCGATCGATGCCTGGGCGGAGTCTGCGCGAGAGTCTCTACAGAGACGGTGAGGGATTCCGGCGTCAGGGCCCGTGGAGGTACTCCATGATCCGCGCGACGACCTCAGGGTTCCTCGCAAGCCCGATGTGGCAGTAGTGTTCCGGGTTTCTGGCGAGATTTCCGGGGTTTCCCGGGAGGATATCGATCTCCACGCCGGGGAGGATTGAGTCGGAGTGGGGGACGATCCCATCGCCGGCATACGTCGTCCGCCACTCTCCGCCCGGGGCGATCTCCCATGTTCTGCCATCGAAGATCGGGAAGAACGCCGGTGTCGCGGTGAGGTTTGCGGCGAGGATGATCCGGTAAGTGATATCGTCGCGGGTGCCTGCGGCCCGGAGTGCCGCGACGGTCCGGCTCCGGGGCCGGAACTCCTGGACGATGACGTCCTCGGCAGGGTCGTAGTCGCGCGGCACAAAGACGCCGGCAAGTCGCCGGATCACCTCCGGACCCCGCTCGGGGTCGTTGAAGAGCTCAGCCATCGCCGACCCGTTGTTTGGCGGGCCGATTCCGACGAGGAGCCGGATATCCTCTTCCTGTGCGCCGCCGTCGAGGACCTCGAGCAGGTAGCGGGCGATGCAGGTCCCCATCGAGTGGCAGATAACGTCGACCGGACCGCCGTATCCGGTCTCCCGGCGCTTTTCGTGGATATAATCCTGGAGAGCGATGGCTATCGCCTCGGTCCCGGCATTCTGCATCGTTGTATGGTCGAAGTTCCAGAAGGGCACCGACGCGCCCGAGAGCCGGGGGGTGAGGCGGTTCCATATGCCGGGGTGGCTCTTCCAGCCGTGGACCAGGACGACCGGGTATCTCGGAATGGTATCACGCCTCCCTGTGGTCTGTTCTATATTCTGGTGGACCGCCGGGATGTAGGTTTCGGTGGGATTATCCTACGACCATCTTGTTTGCCTTCAGGGAGAAGGCCGCCGGCATCGGGTGGGTGAGAGTTGCCATATGAGTTGGGGGGGTCCGGGTGTACTGCATTGTGATCCGGCCACCCGAATGGCCGGATACAGGTTGCTGAAGATCTCTCCCCTCAAACGATAAATATGGTAAGCACTTACACTACGATCATGACTGCAACCAGGCAGATCCCCGTATCGGAAGGGGTATGGGAGGACATCTCCGATCTCAAGCGCCCGGGGCAGACGTTCGACGATCTTCTTGCTCATATGGTAGAACAGGAGAAGAAGCGCAGATTTATCGAAGACATGGATTGTATCGAGGCAGAGGGAGATTTTGTGGAGCTGGAATTTGACGTTTCAGATACTGATTAATCGCAAAAGCTCTTGCGGGTATTCAGGGTCTCCGCTCGAAAAGTCAGTGGATTGTCATGGAAAAACTGAGGAGCCTTCGGGAAGATCCGTTTCCTGGTAGTGGGGGCGATAAGGAGCGCCTGTGTGTTCAGGGGCGGGATGACACCTATCGCCTCCACATAAGCCATACATTCAC
>JAAZID010000034.1 GCA_012510295.1 Methanomicrobiales archaeon
AGGTCAGAGTGAATCCAGACTGATCCCGGAGAACTCATCAGCGAACGCGTTGACATCCTTCACGCCGAACGCGGTCTGGACCGTGGGGAGCTCGAGGTCGCGCGCTGCGTCGCACATGTAGTCAAGTATATCGATCGAGAGCTCCCGCTTCTGTTTGGATTTGCGGAGTTGATCCACGAGGAACGTCATCCTCTCGGGAGACTCCATCCGGAGTTTGGCGAGGCTCATGACGCACATATAGATCCGGGTCAGGTTCCTGTCCGCTCCGGTGATGGTGTCAAAAAAGTTCCGGAGAACCTGCGCCTGGTAGACCTCGCCGCTCATACTGATCGGATATCTCGCAGCCTCATATAAAGTCCTGCCGGTTTATTCCTCGCGCCGTGGAGCCTCACTTCCGGACGCTCACGATCTTGATGATATCGCCGTTCTTCAGCTCAAGGGTATCTTTGATCCGCATACCGATCCTCGCATCGACGGCGTAGAGGAACCCCTCGCCGATATCGGTGTGGACCTGGTAGGCGAGATCGCGCGGCGTCGACCCGCGCTTCATGAGGAGCGCATCGGGGAGCATCCTGCCCTTGCTGTCGGTGAGCTTGCTCTCATCTTCGACAGGGTATACGACGATCATGTCGAGGAGGTCAAATATCGCTGTATCGAGCGCCTTCTGGACGCCGGTCCCCTCACACGCCTGCATGAAGTCTGCGACCTTCTGGAGCCCCGCCTGCTGCGCGGCGTTGAGGCCGGCATCGGGGTTGACCACGAAGTCCGGGTCGCCGGGAAGGTAGGTGATGAACTTCCCTTCAGCGGCCATCCGGAGCGCAAGCTCCCCCGCCGCACTTGCAAATATGACGTCATGCTCTTTGAGCCGGTCGAGGCACCTCTCCGGTGCCTGGTCGGCCTTGTTCCCGACGATCAGCATCGGTTTGCTGCGCACCATGAGTTCCCGGCAGAACCGGATCAGGTCCTCCTCCCCGGCGGTGCGGAGATCGACCCCGGCCGCATCGGTAGCATCACGGACGTTCTCAAGCGTCACGCCGAGACCGGCGAAGACATCGGCTATCGCCGCCGCGAGAGGGAACTCCCTCGCCTGGGCCTGCCGCAGGAGCTTTGCCCAGTGCCGCGAGAGGATGCCGTACATCCACATCGATATCTCGTACTGGAGAAACTCAATATCCTTTACGGGATCGCGCGACCCGATATCGATCGGGTTTCCCTCAGCGTCCGTCGCACCGCTCGCATCGACGACCTGGAGGATCGCGTCCGCCTGTCGGAGGTTATCGAGGAACTGGTTCCCAAGCCCCCTCCCCATGTGGGCCTCGGGGACGAGGCCCGCGACATCGATCAGCCCGACGGGGATGAACCGGACCCCATCCCGGCAGTTCCCGCATGACTCTCCCCTCTCCTGACAGGGGCAGGCGGTCCTGACATACGCAACACCGTGGTTGGCGTCGATCGTCGTAAACGGATAATTGGCAATCTCTGCCTGGGCCAGGGTCGCCGCCCTGAAAAACGTTGATTTTCCTGAGTTAGGTTTTCCTGCAATGGCCAGTGTGATCATGGATTAACTCCTGGTAACAGCGCACCGTGCGGTTCTGGAGTAGTGTTGGGCTATACACCATTTATCATCTTCTTTCTAGCGCGTGATTCAATTAGGAGGGAAAACAATATGATTGCATGGCCTTTGTAACCAGAAATACCTATTACTTCGATGCCCCCGGCGCGGGGAACACCCCTGATGCCGCCCGGTTCGCCGTCGAGCGTGCACGGGAGCTCGGCATCAAGACGATCGTTGTCGCGAGCACAAGCGGCCGGACGGCGCTTGCCTTCCTGGATGCAATGAAGGGGGCGGATCTCGAGCTGGTCGTCGTCACCCACGTGATCGGCTTCTCAAAACCCGGTGAGTGGGAGTTTGAGGAAGAGGCGGCAGTGACCCTCCGGGCGGCGGGGGCGAAGATCGTCACCGGCACGCACGCCCTCTCGGGACTCGAGCGTGCGA
>JAAZID010000238.1 GCA_012510295.1 Methanomicrobiales archaeon
CTCAAGGGCGGGGTGTTCGATGCGGATGTCGCCTGGGTGCAGAAAAACCGCCGGCCGGTCCCGACCCGGGGGAAGAAGGAGAGCACCGACCATCCCCCGATCCACCCCACGGGTGCGGCAACCCGTGAGGCCCTCGGGCAGGACCGCTGGAAGGTCTACGAGCTCGTCGTCCGCCGATTCCTCGCGACCCTCTCCCCCGATGCGACGTGGGCGACCATCCGGTGCACCTTCGATGCATCCGGCGAGCCCTACGCCGCCACGGGCAGCCGCCTCCTCTCCG
This sequence comes from Methanomicrobiales archaeon, assembly GCA_012510295.1. Lineage (GTDB taxonomy): Archaea > Halobacteriota > Methanomicrobia > Methanomicrobiales > Methanoculleaceae > Methanoculleus. The sequence continues at coordinate 281 of JAAZID010000238.1, forward strand.
CCGGGTGGCGGCAGGTCTACCCCTACTCGGAGGCGAAGGAGAAGATCCTCCCGGTGCTCACCGCAGGCGAGCATTTGCCCCTCAAGGACGTGAACCTTGAGGAGAAGCAGACGCAACCGCCGCCGCGCTACTCACAGAGCCGGCTCATCCAGGTGATGGAGGAGCTCGGCCTCGGGACGAAGAGCACCCGGCACGAAGTGATCGGCAAACTCATATCACGACGCTACGTCGAAGGAAACCCTCTCCGCCCAACGCTCGTCGGCAGAGCGGTCACCGATGCGCTCGACAACCATGCGTCGACGATAACGGATCCTGAGATGACCCGGACGCTTGAAGAGCATATGCAGCTCATCAAGCAGAGCGAACGCTCCCGCGAAGATATCGTCACCGAGTCCCGCGAGATGCTCCACCGGGTCTTTGATAATCTTGAGGCCCACGAGGAGGAGATCGGTGAGGAGATCATGGAGCAGACCGCTGAGGAGCACACCGTCGGCCCCTGCCCGGTCTGCGGCCACGATCTCCGGATCCGGCATATAGGCGTCTCCCAGTTCATCGGGTGCACCGGCTACCCGGAGTGCCGGTTCAACATCAGTCTGCCCGGGAGCACCTGGGGCCGGGCGATCCGGCTGGATGAGACCTGCGAGAAGCATGGACTCTCTCACGTCAGCCTTATCCGGAAAGGCACCCGGCCCTGGGTGATCGGCTGCCCGCTCTGCAGCCACATCGAGTCAAACACCGAGGCGCTCCGGATGATGCCTTCAATGACCGACGACCTTATACAACGCCTGCATGCACACCACATCTATACCGTCTCTGAGATCGCGAATAAGGAGCCCGCAGAACTCAAAAAAGCGCTTGAGATCAAAGAGGCCGATCATCTCATCAGGGAGGCCGCAGATGCGCTCGAAATCCTCCGTCACCGCTCAGAACTCAAGAAGTTCATCAGGAAGGTCGTCCCCCCACGACGGGGACGGAGCCACGCAAAGATCACGCGAAGTCTTGTTGAGCAGGGAATCGGAGATATCCACGCTCTCTCGCAGGCCGCTCCTGCCGTCCTGAAGAAGGCCGGCATAGGCGATGCCGGCGCGACGGAACTCCTGGATGCCGCCCGCGCGCTCTGTAATGAGCGCGCCCTCCGGGATGCCGGGGTTCCCGCTGTCAGCCTGAAAAAATACATCGCCGGCGGTGTCGCAAGCCCCGATGATCTCTGCTACCTCCCCATCCCCTACCTCTCAATCAAAACCGGCATTAATCCAGAGACCGTACATAAACATGTGGACCTGGTCTGCAGCTACCTCGGTCGCCCGACGCCGGAAAAGATCACCAGAACTGCGCTCGAACGCGGACGAAAGGAACTCCTGGCTATCCCCGGTATCGGGGAGGCGACCGTACAGAAGCTCTACCTTGCAGGCATATATGACGCCGCCACGCTTCGCGAGGCTGATCCGAAGAAGATCTCACCGATCATCGGCATCGCGGAGGCGAGACTCCACGACTACATCGGCCACGTGAAGTGACAAACCATGCATGCAAACTGGAAGACCTGGGCACACGTAACGAAGCTTGACCCTGATAAACGCCTCCCGCCGGGCGCGATCGAGGATATCGTGACGAGCGGGACCGATGCCCTGATGCTCTCGGGCACCCTGAACGTGACGCAGGAGAACCTCCGCGAACTCCTGGATGTGGTCTCGGCCTATGGGTTGCCGCTGGTGGTGGAGCCGGCAAGCCCCGACTGCGCTATATTTGATGGGGAGGTCGATCACCTCTTCGTGCCGAGCGTGATGAACACGAATGATGCCCGCTGGATCGTCGGGAAACACCATGCCTGGCTCCGGAACAGCGGTAGCAGCATCAACTGGGATATCGTGGTGCCCGAGGCCTATATCGTCTTAAATCCTGCATCTGCGGTCGGGCGGGTGACCGGGGCGGACTGTGACCTCTCGCGCGATGATGTGATCGCGTTTGTGGGGGTAGCGGACCGCTACTTCCGGTTCCCGATCGTCTATATCGAATACAGTGGGATCTACGGGGATCCGGATATCGTGCGGGCGGCGTCCGATGCGGTCGAGAACTCCATCCTCTACTATGGTGGCGGTATACGCTCGGCCGAGCAGGCGGCGGAGATGGGAGAGTTTGCTGATACGATCGTCGTCGGAAACGCCGTCTACGATGACGGGGTCGATGCGCTCCGGGCCACGGTCCGGGCGGTACAGTGATACATGGCCGAGGTCTCAATCGTCCTGATCGAGCCCCTCTATGAGGGGAACGTCGGGTTTGCCGCCCGGGTGATGAAAAACTTTGGGTTCACCAGGCTCGTCCTGGTCAACCCCTGCACGCTCGGTGATGAGGCTATCATGCGCGCCTCTCACGCCCGGGATCTTCTTGACGGCGCCCGCCGGATGACGATCGATGAGGTCTACCGGGAGTTTGACTTTGTGATCGCGACGACCGGTGAGGTGAGTAAATCTGTCTGCACACCGATGCGGATGCCCTACTACTCGCCGGCAGAGGTCCGTGAGGTCGTCGCCGATATCGATGGGACGGTCGCGGTCCTCTTCGGACGAGAGAACTGGGGTCTTGGAAATTCGGAACTCGTGCGCGCAGATCTCATATGCACCATACCGACATCGGGGATATACCCTATCCTGAACCTCTCCCACGCGGTCGGCATCCTCTGCTACGAGCTTGCAAACCTCCCCCGTGGGACCTACCCCCTGGCCGGACAGATCGAGATGGATTCGCTCTACCGGCACCTCGAGTCGTTCCTCGACCGGATCGACCACCCCGACTTCAAGCGGACAAACACGATGATCCTGCTCCGCCGGGTCTTTGGCCGGACGAAGCTCACCACCCGCGAGGTGAGCACGCTCCACGGCCTGATGAGGAGGGCAGAGTGGCACATGGAGAAGAATGACTAACTCCTTTCAGGGAGAGATCTAAGAGCATGATTCTTGTCGACTGGCAGATCGAGGACCGCATCAGGCACGGGTTTATCAAGGTGGAACCCTACGAACCCGGCCTGATCCAGCCAAATTCCCTCGATATCAGGCTCGGTTCACACTTCGTCTGGTACGTTCCGGGCGAGGCGGTGATCGACCCTTACGAAAAAGAGAGTGTCTGCTCAGACGTAGAGGAGATGGTGGCCGACTCGATCGTCCTCCAGCCGGGGCAGTTCCTCCTCGCTGAGACACTGGAGACGATCGAGCTCCCCGACGACGTCGTGGCGAGTATTGAGGGGAAGAGCAGCATCGCGCGCCTCGGGATCGAGCTCCACCAGACAGGTGGCTGGATCGATGCCGGATTCCGCGGGACGATAACGCTCGAGATGTGCAACGTGAACGCCCGGCCGGTCAGGATCTACGCCGGGATGCCGATCGGGCAGCTGGTCTTCTACCGCACCGACCGCGCCGCGCGCCCGTACTACATGAAGCGGGACGCGAAGTACATGGACCAGCAGCAGGCGACCCTCTCCCGCTACCACGAGAATACGCGCCGCGTGTGAATACGGGGTGCCATGTGCTTCCGCGCTACTATATAACAGGAAAAACAGATATTGAAGGGTTTAACTGGGGATAACAATGCGACTTCTTCTGATCCACTCTGATCATATCGAGTACGAAGCCCGGAAGAAGACGAAGGTCGCCGAAGAGGATGCGGTCCCAAAGGACGCTCTCGATGAGGCACTTACGGTCTTCTGTGCGGTGGAATCTGTCGACGAGGAGAACATTGAGGATGCTATACGCCAGGCGACGGATGAGGTAGTCTCCACCGCCCGGCAGCTTGGCAC
>JAAZID010000239.1 GCA_012510295.1 Methanomicrobiales archaeon
CGACTACCTCGACCCACCCCCCGGAGACTGCCGCCACAGATGCCACGCCTGCTGCCCCCAGAAGCTCCATCATCCCTCTCTCATCCTTCGCGGGAATACTTTGACCAATTCTAGAGGGACAATCCGCGCTTTTGCGAGAGGAATGAGGCTCTTTCCCCTGAATACCAGGGCTACAACAGTCCCGATCAACGATGTTAAGGAGAAGTGTTTAAATCAAATGTGTTCATATATATATTTGATGAAACAGGGTCTGCTTACCGATCGCCAGAAAGAGGTACTGCGATATCGGAAAAATGGGCTGACGCAGCAACAGATTGCAGATATCATCAAGACATCAAAAGCTAACGTCTGCACCATCGAGAAGGCTGCTCTTGAGAACATCACACGGGCGCGTGACACTCTTGAGTTCCTCTACACACTTGATGCCACACACCTCTGCACGCTCAAGGGCGGTCTTGACCTGCTCAAAGCCCCCGAGATCATCTACACCGAGGCCGAGAGGGTCGGAGTGAAGGTCAAGTACGACACAGTATCGCTCATCAACAGACTCAGGGACTCCAACCCTGACAGGTTCAGGGGCAGACAGGTCCGCGAGGATGTGGAGGTCTACATCAACGAAGACGGCGACCTGTACTTCGGGTGATGCAAACCCGAAGCGCGCACAGGCGATTGAACCCTGCAAACGAGTGCTATCCGGAATATTACCCGTAGCAGAACAGTTGCAACCCCTCGTTCATCCGCCCTCGCAATCACCGGAAAATTTCGATAACAAGGTTTATATCTCATTTTAAGCAATGATTAAGAAACCGGTCTGCTCTATCCCGCCATGATTCCGGTAGCAAAGAGGCCTTCATGTGCCTCTGATTCCCGGTAAGTCTCCGGTACAGCATTATATGCGGATCAGAGACCCCCGGCGGGACGGTGCAGAAGGTACCAGATAACAGCAGGTCGAACCCTCCTTGCGGAGGGGCGACGTCGATTGAGGAGTTGTGCTCGTCACAACGGGATGACAGGAGCTGGATCTGATCGAGGCGCAGGGCCAACGCCAGTGCAGCGAGCCCGTTTTCTGAAAGGAGAGCGTCGAAGAGTCAGGATCTATTAGCGACGACTGGGCATACCCGGTGCACGCCGGGCCGGTGGCGGGAGCGATTCAGGAGACAGGCGTCTCCCTGACCCCCCGCTATCACCATCCAACTGTTTCCCATCACGCCGCGCCGGAACGGCACGTCGTTCGATGTCACACCCGATACGGGTTCGCCGCAATGTGCCTGACCTAGCCGGCCCGTCCGGCAGAGGATATGGCACATCAACACTAGTTGCACGAAGGGTTGATTGAAACATGCCGAAATATAACAGGCCACGCAGAGGATCCCTCGCGTACAGCCCGAGGAAGCGGGCAAAAAGCCCTGTTCCCAGGTACGGCTCATGGCCGGAGTACACGGGAACCCCGACTGTGCAGGGATTCGCAGGGTACAAGGTGGGGATGACCCACGTCGTCATGGTGGACGACCACAAGAGTAGTCCCACCGAAGGCAGGGACGTTATGGTGCCGGTGACCGTGGTTGAGGTTCCACCCATGCGGGTGGCAGGTGTGCGCGCGTACTACGAGGACACCTACGGAAAACACGCGCTGACCGAGGCCTGGACGGCCGACCTCGATGAAGAGCTGTCCCGCCGCATCACCACCCCAAAGGACCATGATACCGCCGCTGCCCTCGATGCCATCAGGAATGCGATCGGTGAGGGCAGGGTCACGGAACTCTACGCCATCGCCTACACGCAACCCGATGGTCTCACCGGCGTCCCAAAAAAGGTTCCCGATCTCATGGAGATGCGGATCGCAGGCGGAAGTCTTGACGACCAGATCGAGTACGCCGCCAGGATCCTCGGGAAAGAGATCGAGATCACCGGGAACTTCGAGGCCGGCGAGTACATCGATGTGACCGCCGTCACCACCGGGAAGGGTACAGAAGGCCCCGTCAAACGCTGGGGCATCCAGGTCCGGAAGCGGAAACACTCCCGTGGCGGCAAGAAACGCCACATCGGGAACCTCGGTCCCTGGCACCCGCACCATGTCAGGTGGCAGGTTCCCCAGATCGGTCAGATGGGCTACCAGCAGCGCACCGAGTTTAACAAGCGTATCTTAAAGATCGGCACCAACGGCGACGACATAAACCCCGCAGGTGGATTCCTCCACTACGGTGTTGTGCGCGGCCCCTACGTGCTGATCAAGGGTTCCGTCCCCGGGCCAAACAAGCGTCTGATCCGGATACGGTCCGCGATACGCCAGGGAGAACATATCCTCCGCACGCCGACGATCAACTTCGTCAGCACGGAGAGCAAACAGGGGTGAGCAGCGATGAAGGCAGAGGTTCGAACACTGACAGGCGAGATCGCTCATGAGGTCGATCTCCCGGAGATCTTTAACGAAGAGTACAGGCCCGACCTGATTAAGCGGGCTGTCCTCGCGCTCCAGAGCACCCGGTTCCAGCCACATGGAACCAACCCCTACGCTGGCATGCGCACGTCGGCAGAGTCCTGGGGTAGCGGCCGGGGCGTCGCCCAGGTTCCCCGGATCAAGAACAGCAGCAGGGTAGCCCGGGTACCACAGGCGACCGGCGGGCGTGCAGCGCACCCCCCGAAGGTCGAGAAGGTTCTCGTCAAGGATATCAACAAAAAAGAGAAGCAAAAAGCGCTTCGATCCGCAATTGCAGCCAGCACATCCACGGACCTTGTCCGGGAACGCGGGCACATCTTCGAGGGGGGCCTCCCGCTGATCCTTGAGGACCGGTTCGAGGAGATCACCCGGACTGGCGACGTCATTGCAGCGCTCTCCGCTCTCGGTGTCTATGCTGACGTCGAGCGGGCGAAGAACAGCAAAAAGGTCCGGGCGGGGCGCGGCACCATGCGCGGTCGTCGGTACAAGCAGCGCAAGAGCGTCCTCATCGTCACCGGGAACGAACCGCTCCGGGCGGCCCGGAACCTCGCCGGTGTCGATGCCGTAGCGGTCAACCAGCTCAACACGGAACTGCTGGCTCCCGGCACGCAGGCAGGACGCCTGACCATCTGGACGGAGTCTGCGATCAGGAGACTGGAGGAGTTCTCATGATACTCAAGTACCCCTTCGTTACAGAAAAGGCAACGATGATGCTTGAGGGCGAGAACAAGCTCCAGTTTATCGTACACAGGGATGCCACCAAGCGGGCTATCAGGCGTGAACTGGAGTCGGTCTTCGAGCAGGAAGTGACCGAAGTCCGCACAATGATGACCATGAAAGGCGAAAAAAAGGCCATCATCAGGTTTGCGGACGATAAAGCGGCTGAAGAGATACTCAGTCGGCTTGGAATCATGTGAGGTGAGTGACGAATGGCACATCGAATTATAGCACAGAATCGTGGCCGGGGCGGCCCGACCTACCGCGCCCCCTCGCATCGGTATAAAGCCGAGCTGCGGCATGCCGGAACGAGCGACACACCGGCCAACGGGCGCGTCGCCGATATTGAACACGACCCCGCCCGTCATGCGCCGATCGCTCTCGTCAGGCTTGAGGACGGCCGTAAGGTCTACATGCTCGCCACCGAAGGGCTCGGTGTCGGAGACGCGGTCACCTGGGGCCCAGGAGCTGAGGTAAAGAACGGTAATACCCTGCCCCTCCGGGAGATCCCGGTCGGTGCATACGTCTGCAACATCGAGGCCCGACCAAACGACGGTGGCAAGTTCGTCCGCTCAGGCGGCGTCCAGGCCCTTGTCATCGGTAAGGCAGAAGATGGCAGGGTCGGCGTACGGATGCCGAGCGGCAAGAACAAGTGGTTCAGCGGTGCCTGTCTGGCAACCGTCGGTATCGTTGCCGGTGGCGGGCGGGGTGAAAAACCCTTCGTCAAGGCAGGAAAGAAGTACCATCACGTCAGATCTTCCGGCGAGAAATGGCCGCGCGTCAAGGGCGTCTGCATGAACGTCATCGACCACCCGTTCGGTGGCGGCGGGCACCAGCACTGCGGACGGCCAAAGACCGTAGCTCGGGGAACATCCCCCGGCAGGAAGGTAGGGCATATTGCCGCCCGGAGAACCGGCAAGTGGAAGAAGTGAGGAGTGAAGTATGGCAAAGAAGACACAGAGACGAATGCCGCGGCGGCGTGAGGAGTTCACCTACCGTGGTTACTCTATCGAGAACCTGCAGCAGATGGCTCTCTCCGAGCTCCTGCCGCTCATGCCTTCCCGTGTACGCAGGAAGTTCGAGCGCGGTCTCTCCCGTGAGCACGAGAAACTCCTCGCAGATATCCGGTCAGGAGACCCGAACGTCCGCACCCACCTGCGCGACATGATCGTCATGCCCGAGATGGTTGGAAAGACGATCGAGGTCCACAACGGAAAAGAATTCCAGAGAGTGGAGATCCACCCCGAGGCGGTCTTCCACTACCTTGGAGAATTTGCACTGACCCGCAGGAGAGTCTCCCATGGTAGCGCCGGTATCGGTGCGACCCGGTCGAGTAAGTACGTCCCGCTGAAGTGATGGTTATGGCAAGAACAGGTTATTCAGCAGTGATTGAGGGTGAGGATATCGCTCGCGCAAAGGCGAACGAGATCCCCGTCTCCCCCAAACACTCGATCGAGATCGCCCGGTTCATCAAAGGCATGACCACCACAGAGGCAAAGGCGTACCTTGAGGATGTGGTCGAGCTGAAGAAGGCTATCCCCTTCAGGCGATTCAAGCGGAATGTCGCCCACAAGCGAGGTCTTAAAGGCTGGGCAGCCGGCCGGTATCCGGTCAAGGCTGCAAAGGCCTACCTCCGGCTGCTCAACTCCGTCGAGAAGAACGCCGAGTACATCGGCCTTGATACCGAAACCCTCCGGATCGATCACGTCTCCGCAAACAGAGGCCGTGGTCACCGGGCGTTCTTCCCGCGTGCGATGGGGCGCGCCACCCCGAAGCGCAGAGAGACTGTGAACATTGAGATCATCGTGACCGAGGTGGCGTAATGGCAATCGAGAAGAAATTTATAAGTGAAGGCGTGCGCAACGTCCGCGTCGAGAAGTTCCTCACGAGTGAACTCAAGCGGGCCGGATACGGCGGCATGGATATCACCCGGACACCGCTCGGTACCCAGGTGACCATCTTTGCAGAGAAACCTGGTATCGTGATCGGGAAGGGCGGCAAACAGGTTCGCCAGCTCACCCAGGATCTCGCTACCCGGTTCGATATCGAGTCCCCGCAGGTGGAGGTCCAGCAGGTCCAGAACCCGAACTTCAACGCCCAGATCATGGCGGAACGGCTGGCAAACGCGCTTGAACGCGGCTGGTACTTCAGGAAGGCCGGACAGAGCACGATCCGCCGGGTGATGGATTCTGGTGCGCTCGGGTGTGAGGTCATCGTCGCCGGGAAACTGACCGGCGCGAGATCGCGGACCCAGAAGTTCACCGAAGGGTATGTGAAGCACTCCGGCGAACCGAGCGAGACGATCGTCGAGAAGGGGTATGCCCTTGCGGTCAAGAAACTTGGAACCATCGGTGTTCAGGTCAAGATCGTCCCACCGGGCGCAAGACTGCCCGACACCTTCGAGGTCGCCGAGCCTGAGCCGAAGAAAGTTCCGGCACCGATCCCGGAGCCCGAGGAGGTCGGTGATGAGGAGCTCGAAGAGGAACTCGAGGAGATCTCGGGTGAGGAGTTCCTGGAGGAGTGATCTATGGCAATCTTTCGCGCAAGTGAAGTGAAGCAGCTCTCTGATGTCGAGCTCCTCGAACATGAACAGAAGCTCAGTCTTGAGCTGATCCAGGAACGGGGAAAAGTCAGTGCCGGTGGTGCTACAGAGAACCCGGGCAGGATCCGTGAGATCCGCCGGACTATCGCGCGCATCCGGACCGAGCAGAACGCACGGAGGAGTGCATGATCTCTCCCCGGAACGTCCTGAGGCATGAGTTGATCGGCCTTGACGTTCTGGTGACTTGCGCAAGCAATCCCGGCCACGTCGGGGTGAGGGGTCGCATCATCGATGAGACCAGAAACACCCTGGTCATCCTGACGGAGAGGGGAGAGAAGCGAATACCAAAGCGGTTCAGTGTATTCCGTTTCCGGCTCCCGGGCGGCACAGCTGTCGATGTGGACGGCTCGAGCCTGGAGATGCAGCCGGAACGGCGTATAACGATGCGCATCAGATAAAAGAGGATATAATGGCACGAAACATTGGGTTAGATGTCCCCATTCCAGAGACGGAATGCGAGGACATAAATTGTCCGTTTCACGGCACTTTGCCGGTACGCGGCCAGGTGATTACCGGCAAAGTCGTGAGCGACCGAATGAACGGTACTGTCGTCGTGGAGCGTGAGTTCATCCACTACGTCAAGAAGTACAAGCGATACGAGAAACGCAGATCCCGGTATCATGCCCACAGCACCCCCTGCATCAACGTGAGGATCGGGGATGTGGTCAGGATCGCCGAGTGCAGGCCGCTCTCAAAGACAAAGAACTTCGTGGTCGTCGGGGTGATGGTGGAATGAAGGCGATGCAGTCTACCATTCCACGCGCACTCGCTACAGGTTCCCGCATGGTCTGTGCCGATAACACCGGTGCACGACTCGTGGAGATCGTCTCCGTCGACGGCTACCATGGCGTCCGGCGCCGGCAACCCAAGATGGGTCTCGGCGATATGGCGACAGTGAGCGTCAAGAAAGGCACTCCTGATATGCGGAGGAAACTTGAGAAGGCGGTGGTCATCCGGCAAAAAAAGGAGATCCGACGCCCGAACGGGATCCGGCTCTCGTTTGAAGATAATGCCATGGTGCTCGTCAACGAACGCGGTGAGCCGAAAGGAACCGAGATCAAGGGACCTGTCCCCCGTGAGATCGCGGAGCGGTTCCCGAAGATCACCTCCATGGCGACGATCATCGTGTAGGTGTGGTGATGGGAAAATGGTACGCACAGTAAGCAAACAACCGAGAAAACAGCGCAAAGCGCGTTTCAACGCACCAAACCACACCCGGGGCCGGTTCCTCTCCGCGTCGCTCTCACCTGAGCTCCGCGGGAAGTACAACACCCGGAGAGCCCGGGTGGTGAAAGGTGATACGGTGAAAGTGCTCCGCGGAGATTATGCCGACGAAGAAGGCATCATCGACTCTGTAGACATGAAGACGTGCCGACTGATCGTGCATGGCGTGATGGTGACCAAGGCAGATGGGACCGAGGTTCCCCGGCCTATCGATCCATCGAACGTGCAGATCACGAAGCTCAACCTGAAAGACAAACTCCGTGAGGAGAGACTCGGAGGCGGAGAATAATGTCCAATCATCTCAAACGGTTGGTAGCGCCGGAGTCCTGGCGCATCCAGAAGAAAGCAAATAAATTCGTCATGAAGACCGCTCCGGGTCCACACAACGCCACCGGCCTGCCGGTCGGTGTCTGGCTCCGCGAGCATATCGGCATCGCACAGAATGCAAGCGAGGCAAGAAAGATCCTGCACCAGCGGGATGTTCTCGTCAACGGACGGCCCTGCAGGGATCCGCAGATCGGGCTTGGTGTCTTTGACATCGTCTCGATCCCGAAACTCGGGAAACACTACAGGATCCAGCTGAACAAGCTTGGCGATATAATCTCTGTTGAGATCCCGGAGGAGTCTGCAAAGACCAGGCTCTGCAAGATCCGGAACAAGACCGTCGTCAAAGGCGGCAGGGTGCAGCTGAACCTTGCATACGGTGCAAACATCCTTGCCGATAACACCTACAGGGCAAAAGACTCAGTCGTCGTAACCCTCGGTGACCCCGAGACCGGCGAAGACCGGTTCCGTATCGTCGACCACTTCCCCTTCACAGAGGGTAACGTGGCCATGGTCGTCGGTGGAAAACACTCCGGCAAGGTCGGCAGGATCGTCGAGATAATCAGGACCGCGAGTTCCGTCCCAAACCGTGTTATCCTCATGGACGACTCGGCAGACGAGCGGTTCGAGACCATTGAGGAGTATATCTTCATGGTCGGCCGTTCCGGGATTGCACCTGAACTGGAGGGCTCCGTATGAGCGCAATGAGGGAGATCTACATCGACAAGGTCATTGTGCACATGGGTGTCGGCGAGAGCGGAGAGAAGCTGGTCAGGGCTGAAGAGCTCGTCACAAAGATCACCGGTCAGAAACCCGTCCGCACCATAGCGAAGCGGACCCAACCGGCGTTCGGGATCCGAAAAGGTGCGCCTATCGGATGTAAGGTCACCCTGCGCCGGTCAAACGCCGAGAAATTTGTCGAGACGGCGCTCGATATCATCGAGCGGCACCTTGCAGTCTACCAGTTCGACCAGACCGGCAACTTCTCATTCGGCATCGAAGAGCATACCGATTTCCCGGGTATGGCCTACGACCCTGCGATCGGCATCTATGGTATGGACGTCAATGTGGTGCTTGAGCGCAAAGGTGTGCGGGTTGCACGCCGGGGTGTCGCGCGCAGGAAGCTGCCGAATGTACAGAAGGTAAAAAAGGACGAGGCCATCGCGTTCATGCGTGAGCGCTACCAGGTGGAGGTGTGAGGTATGGCAGAGAAATCTGTGGCAAAGAGCGCAAAGAAGTTCGGCCGGGGCGCAAACGAGTGCCGCATATGCGGTCGCAAACAAGGCCTCGTGCGTAAATACGATATCTACTTCTGCCGCCAGTGCTTCCGCGAGTGGGCGGGCAAGATGGGCTTCAAGAAGATGGACTGAGGGTGGGAGATATGGCACGACAGAATCCAATCGCTGACGCGATGAGCACGATCAAGAATGCCGGCGACGCTGGACGGAGCGAAGTTATCGTCGAGCCCGCCAGCAAGGTGTTAGGTGCGATGCTCCGTGTTATGCAGGAAAACAGCTTTATCGGCGGCTTTGAGTTCATCGATGATGGCCGGGGCGGCCAGTTCCGGGTCCAGCTCACCGGAACGATCAACAAATGTGGCGCCATCACCCCACGATATGCTGTGGGAATGGCTGATATGGAATACTGGGAGTCGCAGTACCTCCCCGCAAAGAACTTCGGTATCCTGATAGTCTCTACCTCAAAGGGGGTTATCTCCCACGAGCAGGCACGGGACGGGGGTATCGGCGGGCAGCTGCTGGGATATGTCTACTAGGAGGGATAAACAGTGGGTATAACACGACGAGTCGAGATCCCTCCGGGTGTGGACGTCACGCTCGAAAGGAGCGTGCTCACGGTATCCGGCACGAAGGGTACACTGACACGCGACATGCGTTTCCCGCAGATCGATGTCACACTTGAGGATGACGAGGTCGTCATATCGACGGTATCAGACAAGAAACGGTTCCTCGCCATGAGCGGGACGCTCGAAGCCCTCACAAAGGGCATGATCCTGGGCGTCACCGAGGGGTATGAGTACCGCATGAAGGTGGTCTACAGCCACTTCCCGATCCAGCTGAAACTCCAGGGCAACCGTCTTGAGATCAACAACTTCCTGGGCGAGAAACAGCCCCGGACAGCAAAGATCCTTGATGGCGTCACGGTAAAGCTCGGGAACGACGAGGTGACGCTCACCGGTATCGACAGGGAGAAGGTAGGCAATACAGCCGCAAACATCGAACATGCGACACGGATCACGAAGCGCGATCCCCGGGTGTTTCAGGACGGCATCTACATCACCGAGAGGGCGTGAAGAGAATGGATGAGAGAAAGAGATTAATCCGCGTCCGCACCCGGCACAATAAACCTGCCTTCAAGAGACGCGGACTCCACCGCAAAGTGAAACTGGCCGATGTCTGGAGGCGTCCACGCGGCCTGCAGAGCAAACAGAGGCGACAGTTCCGGGCAAAGGGTGCACTACCCCGGCCAGGATACGGGAGCCCTGCTGCGGTCCGCGGCATGCACCCGAGCGGGTATGAAGAGGTCCGGGTCTTTACGCCGGCAGATCTTGCCGGGCTAAACCCGGATCTTCAGGCAATCCGGATCGCCGGATCGGTGGGCAACAGGAAACGCGGAGATATTCAGACGCAGGCCATGGAACTCGGGCTCAAGGTGCTCAACGCAAAAGACCTCACCCACGCTACCCCTGAGGCGGCTGAGTTCGAGGAAGAAGAGGAAGAGGTGAACGAAGATGAGTGATCTCACCAACCAGAGGCGAATGGCAGCTGCGGTTCTCAAGTGCGGGGTCAACCGAGTCTGGTTTGATCCCGAGCGGCAGACCGATATCGAAGGAGCTATCTCCCGGGACAGCCTGCGCGAACTCATCGAGGATGGTGCGATCAAAGCACACCCCGTGAAGGGGAACAGCCGCGGCAGGGCACGCGAGCGGATGGCCAAGCGTGCCTACGGTCACCGGAAGGGACCGGGGCGGAGGAAAGGTGCTGCGGGAGCTCGTGCGCCGCGTAAGCGCGTCTGGATCGGCAAGATCCGGGCACAGCGCCGGGCCCTGCGCGAGATGCGTGACGACGGCACAATCGACCGGTCTCTCTACCGCCTGATGTATCGGCGGGCCTCCGGCGGACAGTTCCGGAGTGTTGCGCACCTTACCGCGCATATTGAAACGATGGCAAGGAGGATGAAATAATGGCAACCGGTCCAAGATACTTTGTACCTTTCCGGAGAAGGCACGAAGGCAAGACTGACTATTACAAGCGGATGTCGCTCCTGTCATCAGGGATACCCCGGATGGTCGTCCGGAAGACCAACCGGCAGATCATCGCGCAGCTGATCGTCCCGGGGGATGAGGGAGACCACACCCTGGTAGCCGCATACTCGACAGAACTCGCGGGGTACGGCTATGAGGGATCGACCGCGAGCACCCCGGCCGCCTACCTGACCGGGGTACTGTTTGCAGTCAGGGCACTGAATGCCGGATACGATGAAGGTATCCTGGATATCGGGCTTGCCCGGGCAAAGCCCGGAGCCCGTGTCTTTGCCGCCCTGAAAGGAGCGGTGGATGGGGGTCTCGATATACCCTACGGTGAGTCAATCCTCCCTGATGAGGAGCGGCTCAAGGGTGCCCATATCACCGGGTATGCCCCCGAGCGGGCAGAGAACCTGGTGACGAATGTAGAGGCTGTGGCTCTGGCCATCAAGAAGGAGCTGGTGTGACAATGGCATACGTACAGGAAGAATGGATTCCGCTCACCGGTCTCGGGCGCATGGTTGCCGCAGGCGAGATCACCAGTATTGATGAGGTGCTCGCGAGCGGCAAACCGATCAAGGAGCCCCAGATCGTCGATCTCCTTCTGCCCGACCTGGAGGACGAGGTGCTGGACATCAACATGGTCCAGCGGATGACCGACTCGGGTCGCCGTGTGAAGTTCCGCACCGTCGTGGTGGTCGGTAACCGGAACGGCTACGTCGGGTTCGGTCAGGCGAAGGATGCACAGGTCGGAAACGCCATCCAGAAAGCGATAGCAGATGCAAAAGTGAACATCATCAAGGTCCACCGTGGATGCGGGAGCTGGGAGTGTGGTTGTGATACCGGACACTCGATCCCGATCGAGGTGACCGGCAAGGCAGGCAGCGTCCGGGTGACGCTGAAACCCGCACCACAGGGGATCGGTCTTGTGACCGGTGATGTCCCGAAGAAGGTTCTGCAACTCGCAGGTATCAAAGATGTCTGGGCCTTCAACCGGGGACAGACCCGGACGACTATCAACTACGCGAAGGCGACGTTTGAAGCACTTCGGCAGACAAACATCATTCGGATCGGAGGGGCAGAGTGATGTACGCGGTAGTGCAGGTGCGCGGTGTAGTCAACACCAACCGCGAGATCAAGGATACCCTGAAGATGCTCCGTCTGCACCACATCAACCACTGTGTCCTCGTGCCCGATACCCCGGCGTACCTGGGCATGATCCGCAAGGTGAAGGACTATGTGGCGTACGGCGAGGTGGATCCGGAGATCCTGGCCACCCTCCTGCGCACCCGTGGCAGATTGACCGGAGATGAACGACTGACCGATGACTACGTCCGTGCCCATACCCCGTATGCCGGCATCGATGAATTTGCAGTGGCGCTCTGCAGCGGGGAGGCAAGCCTCCGCGATCTGGCGGAGATCAAGCCGGTTCTCCGGCTACACCCACCTCGAAAGGGCTATAAAACCATCAAACGAACCTTTCAGCAGGGTGGGGCTCTCGGCTACTACGGCCCCGAGATCAACGATCTCCTCTATAAGATGAGGTGATATGGATGCCCACAAACAAGCGATCAAAATACAGAGGCTCACGGACCTGTGGCGGCGGCACGCACAAGAACCGGCGTGGCGCTGGAAACAGGGGTGGACGGGGTAGGGCCGGACAGCGGGACCACCGCTTCTCCCACTTCTACCTGAAGGGTGAGATATCCAACGGTAAGCATGGTTTTATCAGTAAAACCTCTGTACCGGTCTCTACCCTTGACATCGGGGCGATCGACCAGATGGTTGAGGCGCTACTCCAGGAGGGGCTCGCCACCCGGGAGGGCGATCGTATCGTTCTCGACGCCACTGAACTTGGTATTGACAAAGTGCTCGGTAGCGGGAAAGTTACCCACAAACTGAGTATCTCGGCCCGGACGTTCTCAGAACGGGCCCGGACAAAGATCGAGGAGATGGGCGGTCAGGTAAAGACCGTCTGAACCTCTCTTTTTAGGTGAAAACATGGGAGATCTGCTGGATAGATTTGAACCCATCCTTGCAGCGATGCCTGCAGTCAGAAGCCCTGAGGGGCACGTCCACTTCAAGAATAAACTCTTGTGGACGCTTGCGATCCTGCTCCTCTACTTCGCGTTGACAAACATCGATATCTTTGGACTCTCTCCGCAGTCACAGGATATATTCGGGCTATGGCGCGCCCTGCTTGCCGGTGCGAGCGGTTCGCTCCTGCATCTCGGCATCGGGCCGATCGTCACCGCGTCGATCGTGCTGCAGCTGCTCAAGGGCGCCGAAATCCTGCAGATCGATACAAGCGAAGCACGAGGCCAGGTCATGTACATGGGCCTGCAGAAGATGCTCATCTTTGTGATGATCATCGTCGAGGCGCTTCCCATGGTCGCGAGCGGGATGATGCTGCCCGACCCATCGGTCGCAGCACAGCTGTTCGGCGGAAACATGCTCATGGTCTCGCTCCTGATCTTCCTCCAGCTCTGCATCGGCGGACTCCTGGTGGTGTTGATGGATGAGGTCGTCACCAAGTGGGGTATCGGTTCAGGCGTGGGACTCTTCATCGTTGCGGGAGTCTCCCAGGGCCTGGTGAACGGTTTCCTGAACTGGCAGTCGGGTACCGATCCCTTCCCGATCGGGTTCTTCCCGCGACTGATCGCTATCGGGACGTCAGGAGCAAGTTTCCTCGAATATTTCGGGACGGATATGCTCGCTCTCGTCACGACGATCCTCATATTCCTGGTGATCGTCTACGTGGAGTCGACCCGTATCGAGATACCGCTTGCACATACCGCAGTCCGCGGGGCCAGGGCACGCTTCCCGGTGAAGCTCATCTATGCGAGTGTCCTGCCGATGATCCTTGTCCGGGTGCTCCAGGCAAACATCCAGATGATCGGGATGCTCCTCTCAAACGCTGGAGTCAAGATCTTTGGCGAGTTCCAGGGACAACAACCGATAAACGGTCTCATGTGGTACATCGCACCGATAAACAGTCCACAGGACTGGATGTGGTGGATCACCGATCTCGGGCACGCCCCCTGGGAGGTCATGTTCCGGATGGGGATCGATATAACGGTCATGGTGCTCGGGGGTGCGCTCTTCGCGCTCTTCTGGGTCAAGACCGCGGGCCTCGACTCGAAGGATGTGGCCCGGCAGATCCAGAGAAGCGGCATGCATATCCCCGGCTACCGCCGGAACGTCCAGGTGCTCGAGAGGTACCTCGACCGCTACATACCGAGGATCACCGTCATCGGCGGTGCGTTCATCGGTATACTCTCGGTCGTCGCAAACCTCTTCGGTGTTGTCGGCGCGGTCGGCGGAACAGGGCTGCTGCTGGCGGTGAGTATCACCTACCGGCTCTACGAGGAGATCGCAAGCCAGCAGATCATGGAGATGTACCCGTTCATGCGGTCGTTCTTCGGAAGGGAATGAGCCGGAAGGCTCCCCTTTTCGCTTTTGATCCTGCTCATTCCAGGATACTACCCTCAATACGCCCGGGGGTCGACCACCCGGATCCACCGGGAAGATTTCGAAAGGAATTACTCTTCTGAGCAGGGATGTATTTTACATTGAATTATAATCCTAATGGAAGTGATAAAGATGGGGAAGAAAGTCGTCGTGACAGGGGTTCCCGGTGTCGGGAAGACCACCGTCATCAACGGTGCGATGGAGAGACTGGCGGCCGAGGGCATCGCCTACCAGACTGTTAACTTCGGTTCGTGCATGTTCGATGTAGCCTGTAAGGAAGACCTGGTATCGGATCGCGATGATATGCGCAAACTCGGAAAAGATGAACAGAAACGCCTCCAGCAGGCAGCCGCATCAGAGATCGCCGCCATGAGCGCTGATGCAAACATCATCATCGATACCCATAGCAGTGTCAGCACCCCGGCCGGGTTCCTGGCGGGGCTGCCTGAGTGGGTGCTCCGTGAGCTGATGCCCGACATCGTCGTGCTGGTGGAGACAGATCCGGACCAGATCCTGATGCGCCGGCTCGGTGATGCATCGAGGGTCCGCGACATGGAGGGAGCCCGCGCGATAGCCGGACACCAGGAATTTAACCGCGCGATAGCCGCAGCGTACGCGATGTACACCGGATGCACCATCAAGATCGTCGGAAACAATGACTTCCTGGTCGAGCGAGCCATCGATGACCTGGTGGATGTCCTGAGGTAACCTGACAATGGTAGACTTGAAGAAACACGGTCCGACGATCGCACTCCTCTTTACCATGCTGGTCTTCCTCTCGTACAGCATCGGGGGGGTGCGGGAGACGGTCGGTTCAGCGATGAACACGATACTCGGGCCGTTCATCGACGTCCTCGGCGTGCCGTTCTTTGTTATGATCCTGATCCTCTCAAGCATCACCGGTCTGTACTCATCACTCGTCCAGAAGTACACGATCGACTATGATAAGATGCAGGAGGTCCAGGCGAAAGCGCGGGTCTTTCAGAAAGAGTTCCGGGAGGCCCAGCTTGCCGGGGATGAGAAACGGATCAAGAAGCTCCAGGGGAAGCAGGAGCGGATGATGCAGGATCAGCTCGATCTCTCAAAGCAACAGTTCACCCCGATGGCGATCATCCTCATACTGACGGTGCCGATCTTCTTCTGGCTCCTCTTCCGGCTCCCGCCGGTCGGTGAGTCGATCACGATCGTAAGCGGTATTGTGATGCCCTACATCGGGACGGTCAGCCTCTCGGCGACTGCGTTCTGGGTCGTGCCGGCCTGGATCTTCTGGTACATGATCTGCTCGCTCGCCGTCACCCAGGTGATCAGGAAGTCGCTCGATATCGGAGGACTCTGATGCGGATAACCGTCAGCGGTCCACCGGGGAGCGGCACCACGTCGCTTGCCCGCTACATCGCCACAAAGTACGGGCTTGAGTTCATATCGGCGGGCGAGGTCTTCCGCAGGCTTTCCCGGGAGCATGATATGGATCTCGCAGAGTTTGGTCGACTCGCGGAGAGCGAACCCTCGGTCGACCGGATGATCGATGAGAGGCAGAAGGAGATCGGGGAGGCCTCAGGTTCGATCGTCATCGAAGGGAGGCTCTCAGGCCGGATGATCGCAAACGCCGATCTCCGGATATGGCTTGCGGCATCGCTCGAGTGCCGGGCAAAGCGGATCGCTGGTAGGGATGATATGGGCGAAGAGGAGGCGCTCGCCTACACCCGGGGCCGGCAGCACTCGGAGGCCACCCGCTACCGGAACTACTACGATATCGACATAAACGATCTCTCACCGTATGATCTCGTGCTCTCGTCGGAGACCTTCGGTGTTGATGCCCTCGGCGC
>JAAZID010000445.1 GCA_012510295.1 Methanomicrobiales archaeon
CCCAAAAATATCCAAAATGGGAGGAATGGAGTTTGACAGTTGAGGTATATTTGTGAGTAAAATGCACGTTTGATTATCAAAATGCCAGGTCTGCCTGAAATTCAAGGCCAAAATGAGGAAATTTCGGAAGATGTTTTCCCAAATACCTGAAACTGCCAAATTCTATTCCGCCACAATCTGAAAAATTTGAGGGAAGTGGTAAACTTAGGTTATATTCCCAGAACCCTAACGGGGCTGGCGGATCCATCTGTCAACGGCGGAATTACATCACCGGCATACGCCGGCCCCCGCCCGGACGTCATAGACGTTGATCCCCATTACCTCAAAGGAGAGGGCGAGCTGATTTGCGGCCGAGGTCACGGAAGGTGTTCTCGGCGGCCTTCGTCACCTCGCTCACAGTCGCACAGTCCATCGGGATGACCGTGCCGGCCACGAGGACCGGCGAGGAGAGCTCCACCGCCCGGCGCCGTGCTGACCTCGTCGACCCCGCCGATGAGCCGATCGTGCTCCCGGATATTCCGGAGCAGCCGGCCGGCCATCACCCGCCCGGGGGCGTGCGCGAAGGCGAAGTCCTCCCCGGCGATGCGTCCCGGGCGTGAGGTACCGCCCGAAGTTTTTCGGGTGGCGTGATCTGTTGAACTTGATATGGTCGGCGCAAGCAGGTTGCTCGGGAAGCTCCGGGATCCTGGCTTCCTCATCCAGTGCCCTCATGGCGCGATGACTCATCTCCACTCCCGCCGGCCGGCTCGGGATTGCCCCTGTGTATACAACCCGCCGACAGGTAGAGGTTCCACGGGATGCGGATCCCGGGGCAACTCCGCCGGATGTTGCTGAATCAGAATGCTTGGAAATGGGAGCTTGTCGCAGGGAGGTCCGGCGGGTAATCGTTCATATCTTCGGCGTGGCATCCCTCCTCTGCCAGGGAGATCGCCCGATTGGTCGAGAGGAGCAGAGTGAGGGCGCTGAGGAATTACAAAGGTCGTCTGGTTGGGCTGAATGGTTACGATCGAAGAAAGTGACCGATGTCCTCAGTGGTGGATATATCCCCGTTGCCTCTTCCAAAACGAGAGATCAGTTCTGCCTTGAGTCTTTTCGTATCCTTCGGAGCGCTCCCTCGCATCAGTATGTATCCTTTCCACTTTATCTCGCTACGGTAGTCCTGCGGGATTTCATCCTTGATCGCTTGATACGTTGTCATAACCTGGTCTAGCGCATGTTTCACGTTTACTCCCTTGAGCTCGGCAAAACATAGTACTTTCGTACAATCCCTCGAATCGTGAGGCGTGTAAAAGATGATCAGGTCGCATATCGGCCCATCCACGTTGAGATCTCTTCTGAATGACGAATATTTATTCGAATTCTCATCTATCTCGAAAAAAGCAACCCGTTCGTTTGCATCCGGCTCAATACGTATCTTCTTTCCGCTCTCGCCATATGCCGTGCCACGGCACAAACAGGTCAGAACCAGTGTATCAAACAGCATCTTCGACCTCATCCATCTCAAAGAAGATCCTGGAAACCTTTTCAGACACGTTGCTGAAAGTCTCCCACTCGATGAAACCGTTCTCCCCCAATATATCCCTGGCTCTGCCTCCTTCAAAGAGATAGACGGAGACTCTCTCCTGGGAGATAAAGGCATCCGGATCTTTGAGGTAGAACAGATCTTTGATGGTTTCCGGGTTCTCATGCCTCGATGCTTTCATGAGGTTTACCAGATGATCGACAAAGTATGGGCTGTGGGTGGTTATCAGCACATTCAATCCACAATTGACAAGCATCGCAAGTAGCTCCATCAGTTGTGCCTGCGCTTCAGGGTGAAGGTTCATCTCCGGTTCATCGATGATGATCAACTCGCCCGGGGATATTCTGTAGCGGAGGTAGAGAATAAGCGGAGAGAGACCTTTCACCATGGATGCCGTCACCGAGATATCCAGCGGAATTTTCCGGCCGGCTCCCTCCCATTCAAATAAAATTTCACGGAATGGATCCGGGTCGTCTGTTGAGAGTACGAGATGGCCTCCAAGAATCTCCCTCTCCAGCAGGTCTGCATACTCAAGGTATTTTTTGACGCCGGGCTCTTTTTCGGCGTATTTATGCCTCTCTCTAAGATCTCCCCATCTGCGTATATCAAGGATAGTTGAGACCAGGCTTGAGACGGGGTATGGAAACATGAACTTTTCTGATTCGGACTCGTGAGAATCGCTAAACAGGGTTTCTTCATCTATCCTCTCCCTGCTTCTTATGGGGTTATACAGTAGCGGCATTCCTGTTCGTTCAGCACCAAAAACCCTTACGTTGCGGAACAACGCCCTGTGGACCAGCATGAATATGTAGCTGGAGACAAACCTTCTTATCTCTTTGACCGGTATCTTATCCTGAACGCCTTCCCCCTCGGTGTAAATAAATATCCTGCTCTCGTCACGCTCTTTTACGAAATTAACAAGACCTTTTCTTTCTTTATCTACTCCTAACTTCCTCTTTACAGCGATCTTCAGGCTCGATTCGACCAGGCTCTCCATACGCTCTCCGATATTCACCTCTACGCTGAGATCGTCGAGTGCCGCCCGTGTCGTCCCGAAGTAATTCTTCATCCAGCCGGGACAGAGCTCTGCCAGACCGCTGTAATAATCGGCCGAGTAGTTCCTGATAAACGCGGATATGTCGATATTCGCACTTCCTGCTTCAATGAGCCGGCTGATGGTTGTGTCGATCGGCTCATATTTTTTAGAGGTTCTGCCATCAACGTATGCACCGGTGTATTGCAGCCAACCGTATTCCCCGAACAGTGAAGCAATCAGATATGCACTGTATGTCTTGCCGGAATTGTTTGGCCCGACAAAGATCGTCAGCGGTTTGAGCTGGATATCTGCCTCTTCCAGGGCCCCTAATTCTCGAACGCTTATCCGGATTGCGCCTTCCTCTTTTACCATTGTCGCCTATGCCCTCCATTTGCAGAATAAGGTAACATTGGAAGGTCGACCTTATAAAACTAATATTCTTCTGGCTCCCGAGAGATATACATCGGTCGGCCGGCGGATCCGGGGCAGGCGAGCGACGGGCCGGCCACCCTCGCCCGCCGGGTGAGGGGGTGATCGTCCCGGATCTCTTGCGGCGATCCTTGCCGGGGCATGGGATGGGCCGGCGGCAAAACCAGCCTCATAGGGCTCCCTGGCCCGGCGCTCTGTTTGGTAATGCTCTACGAGGCAACTGAAATTGGGAACACTCTCGCCACGTGATCTGTTTGCCATAAATGCGGGTTGTGAATGTGTTGCCGCCCTTTGTCAGCGTCGGAATAAGATTCCCCCCCCCCCACCCCGCCGGCCCGGGCCCTCACCGTCGAGACCCGCCGCTCCTCGCGGCCGGAGCCGGCTCTCAAAATCGTCCTGCGTCTCCATCCGCTGCAGCGAATCAAACCTCCGATTGCTCCCGCTCCGACCCCGGCCCATCGCATCTCCACCAGGAGGTCGGGGTCGGTGATGCTCCCTTCAACGAGTGTCATCCCGGGATGGTGCTCGATCTTCACCTGCCGGCCGGTGGCCAGGTTATCGATGATAACGACGTCGCGATCACATGGTAAAGGTGCTATAGGGGTCAGCTCGATCCAGAACCCGCGTGCATTCAACGCTGAATGACGATCCGGCAAGCAAGGGTTGACGGAGATCGAATCTGCCCCGGGCGGAAAAGGGTCTCCTCAGATCGGTAGAATGAGGAGAACAGGGTGTTATTCCCTTAACGCATGCCGGTTCTTCTCCCCCGGCAGACAAAGCCCCCGGTACTCCCCGTGCCCGGCAAAGATCACCACCGCATCCGCGCCGGCAAGCACCACCGCGAGAGTCCCGGCGACGTCTCTGGATCCACCCGGGGATCGTGCCCGGCAACCTCCGCGCCGGGGCCACCTCAAAGAACAGCTCCGCCGGCGCGCTCCGTGCATCATCGGAGTCGTTGATGAATGCCCAGGCCCGGGCGGAGCGACCCGTAAACCTGCGCCAGCTTCGCCTCCATCAGATGCAACATATGCTCCGGCATGAACTCGCCGGCCCCGGGTGTAGAGGGACTCCCGGCCGGCCGGGGGCACGGGGGGGGATCGCCGGCAAGGTGCCGGCCCCGCTGGGGGAAGGCCTCCATCGGGAGATCGGTGATGCGTTCCTTGATGAATTCTACCTGAGAGTCACCGGTGCTTTCCTACCAATCAGCGGCAAGGTTATCGATGATGATGACGTCATGATGCTGGGCCAAGGTATCCGCAAGGTCCGAGATAGGCCGGCCCCGCTGAGGAATGTGGAGGGCATGAAAAATCTATGGCGGGGGCGGTTTAGGGTTTTCTGAATGGCGCTACGGAGGGCATGCTGCACTTCAGATCATGGGATGAGTCTCTTAAATCGTTCTGTAATCGAATTCACAAACTTGAGATGTCGATGTGGAGTATGCCTGCATCCTGAAGGCCACTGCATTCTGGGTTATCTCGGCTGGACTTGTTGTCGCCACCGCTGAGCAATATTTTTGAAATCCACCACATTCGGTGAATCAGGTTGCCATTCTGCATCGAAATCAACGTCATGAGACCACGGGAAGCACTCCCACGTTAACTCCCTGACGCAGACCCGTGAAGGCAGAGCTGTGCTTTTATGAAAACCTAAAAGATATGAATTGGCTAGCGGACACTGTAGTAAAATTCATCTTCCAAGAATTCGTTATATTCTGTGACTTCTTTTAATCTCACGAAACAAAGGTCACTCTCCCTTATTGGTGCGTATGCGCCCTGCTTTGTTTCCTTCAAGAAAGATAATAAAACATTTAAGCCATCCTTAATTCCACCCTTTTCATTGGCATCCACCATTTTTCATCACTCCTTTAATAGTTAGGTAATCACTTTTTTACCGGTTTGAGTCTCAATGTCATTCCTTACACCACTAAGATCAATTTCATAACCACACCCGCACTTTAAAATATTATCGGCGGGAAATGGAATAGCACCTCTTTTTTTGAAATCGGCATCGATCGTTGCATCATTAATTAGCTTTGCGTAAATCAGATACTTTTCGTTGCACTGTGGACAAATAACTTCTGCTTCAACAACATCTGCTTGGGAAGGTTGATGCCGGGGCACTTTTCGTCTCACCATATCTTGAGACACTGCAAGCTTTTTGAATATGCCGTCCTTTGTAACAAATAGCTTATAGGCCGTTGTTTTATTGAATAAGATCCTCACAACAGTATGTATTCGATAAACTATCTCAGCCAACACGGGCATATCATCAATTTTATCCACCTGAAGCTTTACAGACTCCTCCAAATCGTGGATTTTTATAGATCTGCCATGGGACCGCCAGTCTCCATGATTTGTAAGTTTCTCAGCGATCTCTTTTGCTCTTTTTATTCTCATTTCTTGGGTTACAGGGGTATTTTGTGATTTTGTTATCTTCCAATTCGCAAATTTGTACCTGGGGAGCCAATCTATAACCAAATCTTCCGCATATTTCAGTGCGTGGTAGACCCCACATAACTCTCCTGGACTTATTTGAGCAACCATTGTTGCGTCAAATGGATTTAACCGGCCGACTTTTGACGCCTCTTCCCTCTTATCGTTAACCCATTTGATGTAATCATATGCTGAAGCAGATGAACGGCCAATCCTCACTTGAGCGTCAATAGGGCCTAAACTTCCTGTATTTGTCAGCAGAATTTCATTGCCAGAGAGTGTAAGGATAGTCCCTGCACTTTTTGCCTCTCCCGATATCACAAATGCAACTTTCTCGAATTTACTATGCAAAAAATTGCCAATTTCCTCTGCTGCATCGGCATCTCCCCCCGGGGTCTCAATAAATACATCAATATTTTTTGAGTCCACTCCCCTGAGCATGTCGCAGAAGGTGTAATAGTCGTCTTTACACATAGCAATGTCAGGAATATTCGGTCTTGTAAGCGCACTCGCGTATATGAATAGATACGTATCCCTTTGCACATTGTACCTTTCAATCAGGTGCCCTAGCTCAGCCTCCAACGCTGAAGGATCCTTTTGTACGTATTCGGCCATGTAACCCAACTGGCACACCAAAAGAGTGATGGAGGTTGAGAGTGTAAAAATGCTCCGCTTTTGCACCAATTACTACAGGCCAAGTTAAAGTAATTTGTAGTCGCTATGTATGGTCTGGATAGAGGATTTCGGTTCTTCTCATTCGTTGGGTGATCAGATATTCTGAACTGTTTGTTCAGAACAGGTTCTTCTTACCCCACCGATCACCCGGTAGACAAAAACCCTCGGCGATCCGCGCATCCGGCTCCACGAAGTTCTGCCCATCCACGATCGCCGGCCGAGCA
Source organism: Methanomicrobiales archaeon (assembly GCA_012510295.1). GTDB lineage: Archaea > Halobacteriota > Methanomicrobia > Methanomicrobiales > Methanoculleaceae > Methanoculleus. Next base: position 6,319 of record JAAZID010000445.1, read on the forward strand.
CACCCACACAACCCCTTCACCCGCGCGGGCACGAGCCCCCGGTACTCCCTGAGCCCGGCAAAGACCACCACCGCGCCTGCACAGGTAAGCACCACCGCGAGAGTCCCGGCGACGTCTCAGGATCCACCCAGGGGTCATGCACGGCAACCTCCGCGCCCGGGCCACCTCAAAGAACGGCTCCGCCGGCGTGTTTCGCGCACCATCCGAGTCGGTGATGAACGCCCGAACCCGAACAATCCATGAGCCCGAGAGACCCTTCCCCACCGCTCATAGTGCCGGCTCCGTCATATGCAACATATGCTCCGGCATGAACTCGCCGGCCCCGGGTGTAGAGGGACTCCCAGCCCGAAGGCCAGCCCAGCTCCCCAC
>JAAZID010000447.1 GCA_012510295.1 Methanomicrobiales archaeon
CGTCACCCGAGCCTCGGAGCAGAGCCCCATCCCGGAGAGGCGCGCCCGCAGCCCTCTGCCGCCCCGGATCTCAGTGATCGCTGCCTCGGTTCCAGCGGCAAGGAGCACGAGGGGGCAGACATTGTTCATCATCCTTCCTCCAGGACAACCTCAATGAGGTTCGCCTCAGCGCGCCGCAACGAGAGACAGTACCCTTTCACCCGGTACTCCACGGGATCACCGAGAGGGGCGGACTGGAGTGCCTCCACTTCCACGCCCGGGAGCATACCCATGGCAAGCACGCGCTTTCTGAGTGCCCCGGTGGCGAGGACACCGACGACACGGCACCGGCGTTTCGGGCCGACACGGTCGAGTGTGATCACCGCCGTGCGCTCTAGTGATTCTGATCGTTCCATACAGCCATTTTCTCTAGTTTGGTCGATATAATCCTGGGCCGAAAAATATCAGGATCCAAGTCCTGAAACGAATTTTTTTCGGAAATCCGAGGGAACCGAAGGCCGGTGGATACGAACGGTCTCTCTGGACCTCCACAATAGCAGACGGGATCACCGGGAGGCGCCACGTTCGCCCGGGTAACCGCAGGGTGGCATTATAGCGCTCCGCTGGGCATGGTACCTAAACCTCACACTTTTTTCGCAGCCTTCTACGTGCGACTGGTGCATCTGCCAATGAAGGTACAATGCTTTACTCCCGGATACAGCCAAAACCGTGGGGACAGGCTGGGACATAACCCCACGGGTGCCGCGAAAGAACCCAGAATTGGAGTTATTTCCCTCTTACCTTTATAAGCAGCCGGCTTATTTTCTACTTGTGTCTCAGCCTGGGGAGAGAGATTTGGGAGGGAAAAACAGGTTTTATCCGCCGATACACAAGATTTTTTCAGTTACGCCCGGTACGACACCCCATTTTTGCGAAATTCTCCGCAGTTTTCCTCCCTTTCTCGGTCAGGGCATACTCCACGACCAAACGGCCCCCGGCATCACCATAACGGCCAGGACAGCGGCAGAGAGCACCAGGATCGCCGGGGCCGGCGCTCTGGATCTGCGACAGGATGGTCGCGATCGTTTCATAGCGTTTTTTTTCCATAACAGCCTGGTACTCTTCGGAATCGATGAGGGGGAGAAAGTCCTGCAGACGATCAAAGGCGAGACCGCCCGGGATCTTTGCCAGAACATCTCCATCTCCCTCCAGGAGACCGACCGCAAGCCAGCGGAGGGGATATCGCGTGAGGAGGGATCTATCGGTCAGGAGGAGATCAATGAGCGACGCGATCATCGCCTCCACCTCCACGCCATAATCAACGTAATCAACGATCCGTTCGTGGCGAGGTGCGATCTCTACCTCTCTGATAGCGGCATCAAGGAGGGCACCTATCCCAGCGCCCCGGGTTCCGACCGTGCGCACGACCGGGATCTCAAGGAACGCTGAGAGCTTCTCCCAGTCGATCGTATCACCTCGTGCTTCAGCTGCATCGGCCATGTTCAGGGCGATGATGATCGGAACACCGAGTTCAGCGAGCTGGGTCGTCAGGTAGAGGTTCCGCTCCAGGTTCGTCGCATCCACGACCTGAATGACGACATCGGGCTTCTCCTTGAGGATGAAGTCCCGTGCCACGATCTCGTCTGCAGAGTACGCAGTCAGACTGTAGGCTCCCGGGAGATCGACGATCTCGATATCGTAACCATTGTGACTAACCCAGCCGGTCTTCTTCTCCACCGTCACCCCGGGCCAGTTCCCGACGTGTTGCCTTGAGCCAGTAAGCGCGTTGAAAAGCGTTGTCTTACCGACGTTAGGGTTGCCGGTGAGCGCAATCCAGATCGTTTCCGTCATGTCGTCTCCTGCACCTCCCTGGCGAGTATCTTCATTGCTATCCCGCACGAGAAGAAAGCATACCGGGCATTGCCGATCACGACGACGATCGAGCCGCGGTTGGCAGACCGGATCGCCGGGACAGACATCACCCATCACCCCTCCTCCGGGGCTGCCAGGATGGAGGTCGTTCCTGCACGCCATAGATGGATGCGGCATTCTTCCGTCCGGCACCTGCCGGGGCTGGCGGACTGGAGAATCGCCCCGCCCATCCCCGACGGCATACTCGGGACTGGCACGCGTTTTTTGAGCGTTCCCGGAGGGCAGACGCAGGTTTTTTGGGCTGACATGATCAAACGCAGTCGCTACAGTCTGTTCTGGGGATTCTGATCGTTTCATATGACCAGATTCTCTAATTCGGTCGATATAATTCCGAGCCGAAAGAGATCCTGGTTTGAATCACTGGAAACGAATTTTATCCGGATTATGTAGATATCCGAAGGTTTGCCAACACAATCGATTCCCAGAGAGGGGCAATCGGGGGTAGCTCCATCAGGGTTACACACCCAAGAAGCGCAACGAAAGGTCGAGATCGCGGAGTGTTTTCCTCAAAGATGGTCGTGTGACTACTCATGATACACTCAACCACCTCCTTACCCCGGGGGCATTCGGGAATAAAGTCGAACTCTATGTTGAGAAAGCACTGGATGGGCCAATCATAGGCGGTACTGTCATTGGTGAACTGATTCCAGGTAACATCCGCAATGCTTTTTTACCAGACAGTGGTTTTCTGCACATTTTAAATCGCTAAATATGCTGAAGGGTAGCATTCATCCGTAGTATTCATCCCCTCACTTCAGTGAGGGGTTTCTGCCTGTTTTTCATGGAAAGGTATCTGAAATTTTCATAAGTTAGTGCTTGTTGCCATCTTAAATTTAGAGATCTCCCGTCCCCCCTCTTCACGCCTTCGCGTACTTCTGCGTGAGACTTCGAACTCTCTCGTGCTCCTCACGCATTGCCCGCGAAGCACGCGAAGGGACGTTTCAGGGGATTATACCAAACTTCGCGCTCTCCTGTGTGAGGCCATGGTGCCCGTCCCATCATGCGACAAAAGTTTCTAAAATAAGGTGACACGATGCACTAGGCATGATGCTGCTCGCATCATAGGCGTTTTCATAAAAAAGGTGATCACGGGGTCACGTGCACAATCCGAAGTATGCGCTCCAGGGAGGATGCCAGGAGATCTGCGTAATTCCTGTAGGAAAAGGGGAGGTGCTATCCCCAACAATATCGATCCAGTCCATTGCGTGAAGTGAGGTCTTACCATAATTTCATCCATTCCTCTTGACGCGAGTGAAGATTCGGGAGAATGTCAGACTTCAGCGGAAAGCTACATGGGATCACCTCCCCGGACCCAGGCAGCGTTGAACGGCGCCAGGGCGATTCCCTCGCAGGGAGCAATCTGGGGGATCTCCCCTTCGGAGGCAGCCGGGCGGTCATAATCCGCGTCGATCCGTGCGACTACGGTGGGCGCCTGCCAGAACATTCCGACTCTTTGCATGATCACTTCCTGTGAATTCATCTCTTTCCAGTTCCTGCCAGGTTCTACTGGCATATATCTACTGTGTCGTTCGGGAGGGATGTATCCTCCCCGAATTCTCCTCGGTTTTGCCAAAAAATCGAAGAAATGTTCGATTCGTCGCAAAAACCAAAAGTCAGGCAAGAACATTGACTATCCGGGCCGGCGCTCTTCCTGCCTCTCTGGATCCAACCCAAAGAGTTGTCGGATGAACTCCCGGACCGCCTCTGGATCCCGGGTGCCGCGGATCGACGCGCTGCTACTCATCCTAAGACACCCCATAAACGCGGTTTTCGGCTTCTACTCCAGTGAAAACATTCACTCAACATATCATTTCCTGTGTGTTTCATGATTGCTACATACCTGGTAAGGTCTTCGGGAGTGATGAGACTCACCCGAAACTGTTTCGGAATTGAAAAGATGGTAGTGATCTCTTTCATAACTGATCTGGCTTTCCGCAGTAAGGCTTCCGACCAACCCCATTTCCCCCTCCTCTCCGGAAAAATTGATGACTGCACCAGGATGTGGAGCTGTTCACCTCACCGGAGCTCCCCCCTCTTCACTGCTGGAGCTCCATCCAGCGGGATTCGCCCATCCCCCCACTCATCTTCCGAGAATCCAGGAACAACCTACCCTTACATGTAGTACTCTTTGTAAGCCGGCCCAAACGCTTCTAAGACATCCCAGCATCGTTTGGTCATGTTCAGTACTCCCTCACACTGCACCGTATCCGTGAC
>JAAZID010000240.1 GCA_012510295.1 Methanomicrobiales archaeon
TCCGGAGTTCCTGCAGCAACGTGCGGAATTGAGCTACATGGATGCGATCGGTGAGGTGGTAAAGAACGACCCCCACGTCAGCACTGTCCGGGTCTTTGACTTCCGGGGCGAGCGGATCGCAGGCGAGGCACATCCTGACGATGATCGCCGGGTGGCTCTGGCCCGGCAGGCATACCGGGAGCGGACCACGCTTGAGGCGGAAGATACCGCCAGGGGGGATCAGATCCACTACCTCTTCATCGACAGGGCGGACAGCGTTCACGCATCGGACACGAGTATTATCGTCGAGGTGACCTACGACGCAAAGGCCATCGAGGAGAAGGTCGCGGGTATGCTCGCCCGGCATGTAAGAACCCTGTTCATCGGGCTCTTCCTCATCGCCTTCCTCTCTGCCGTCGCCGTACACTTCCTGACGCGACCGGTGCGCACCCTCGTCGAGGACGTCGACGCCATCGCCGGCGGTGACCTGGATCGTCCCATACGGGTGGGTGGGAGCGAGGAGTTTGTCCATCTCGGGGAGAGCGTGTCGGCGATGGTCGCATCCCTGAAGGAGATCCTGCAAAAGCTCCAGGATTCAGAGAGGACGCTCATCCGCCACAGTGAGACCCTTGAGGATGAGATCCGGGAACGGACGGCCGCCCTCGAGGAGTCCGACCGGACGGCATCGTTCCTGCTCGATATCATGGGGCATGACATCATGAGCGCAAATAACGTCGCCAGTCTCTACTCGGATCTTCTTCTCGATGTTCTTGAGGGAGAACCCGAAGCGGAGCTGCTCCTGAAGGCAAAGGCCGGACTTGCGAAGAGCGTCGAGATCGTGCATAACGTCAATACCATCCATCATATCGGGGAGGGGTCAGGGGCTTTCAAGGCGGTCGATCTCGATCAGGTCATCCGAAGTGAGATCGCATCTCTCCATATCCCCCGGATAACGTATGCCGGCACCACAGTCTGCGCCGTCGCCGATGATCTCCTGCCCGAGGTCTTCGGAAACCTGCTCGGCAACGCCGTGAAGTTCGGCGGACCGGAGGTCTGGATCACCATCCTGGTCGAGGGGTGCAGCGATGAGGTTCTGGTCTCCATTGAGGATACCGGACCGGGCATCCCCGACGTCGTGAAACCCCGGCTCTTTGATAGGATGGTCCGGGGAGGTGGTGGGGCCGCGGGAACCGGGCTTGGCCTCTACATCTGCCGGACACTTATCGCACGCTACGGTGGGAGGATATGGGCGGAGGATCGAGCAGGGGGCGGCACAACGGTCCGGTTCACTCTCAGGAAGGCTGAAGAGGGCGGGATACCATGACGGCGCCGGTCGACGGCGGGGGGTGGCATCGCCACCTTGGCACCCACCTCCTCCTCATCATGATCCTGATCACGCTCCCCGTGATAGGGCTGATCACGGTCCTGGACTACCGGGAGGTCGAGGAGACCCTGATCGCCGGGGAGGACTCTTTTCGGAAGCAGACGGAGGAGAGTACCGTCCTGTCGATGCACCTCGTGGATGCGGGATTGAAGATCTTCGATAAGACACTTGACTCCCGGATAGTGGAAGGGTTCGATCTCTTCGTTATGGAGTATGAACGTGCCGGGAGGAACCCGGCTGCAATGGATCTCGCCCGGCTCCAGGAAGACCTCGGGGAAGAGATGGATATCTACATCATCAATGAGTCCGGCATCGTCGAGTACAGCACCTATCCCCCGGATCTCGGTCTTGATCTCAAGAGTGCTCCGGAATTTTACGAACGGATCACGGATATCCGACTCGGTGATACAATTGTTGCGGATCGCGTCGTGGTGGAGACGGCAGGCAGGACATGGCGGAAGTTCGCCTACATGCCCTCTCCCGATCACCGCTACATCTTCGAGCTCGGCCTTGCCTGCGATGCGGTCGAGGCCGGCCGCTATACTCCGGACCACAAGACCCTGAGAGATGACCTGATGCTGTTAAACCCCGCCCTCCAGGAGATCCAGATCCATGACCGCTACGGGAGGATCATCGATGCGGTCGGTTCAGGAGGCCCGATCGTGCCCGGGGAGGTGAATCCGGTCGTCGCTTCGGTCTTCGAAGAGGGGGAGGAGAGGACTATCGCGGACGATGCCCTCGGGACTATCACCCGGTATATCTTCATCGACCTCTCCGACCCCGCAACTCCATCGGATACGAGCCGGGTCGTCGAGCTGACATACACCACGGCTCTCCTCGACGCCCGTATCGCGGCGGCGCGCCTCAACTGCACCGTCACCATTCTCTTTGCGAGTCTCGTCGCCTGTTGTATCGCGATCCTGGCCTCACGTCGGATCACCCGGCCGATACAGGAGATCGTACGCGACGTCGACCGGATCGCCGGTGGGGATCTCGATCACCCGATCCGACTATCCACCGGGACGGAGTTTGCCCGCCTCTCCGGGAGCATCAGTATCATGGTGACCACCCTCAAAGAGAACATCCGGCGACTCCGTGAGTCGGAAGAGGCCCTGCGGGAGCGGGATGCCCACCTCGACGATCTGGTCCGGATACGGGCAGCTGAACTTGAAGAGTCCAGCCAGATGACAAACCTCTTCCTGGATGTCATGGTCCACGATATCAACAACGCCAATACAGTTGCCATCGGGTACACGCAGTTCCTGGTCGATACCCTTGAGGGTGAGCAGCAGGAGATGGCTCAGAAGGTGCTCGCGGGACTGAAACAGAGTTCATCGATCGTCGGGCGCGTCGCCACCCTCCGGGAAGCCCGGGAAGGCGGGGCGACGCCGGTGTGCGTGGACCTCGACCGGGTGATACGCAGACAGGTGGCCGCTCACCCCGGAGCCCGGATCCGGTATGAAGGGTGTCCGGTCGGTGTCCTCGCCGATGATCTCCTGTCTGTGGTCTTTGCAAACCTGATTGGAAACGCCATGAAGTTCGGTGGTTCGGATGTCGATATCGTCATCCGGGTTGAGGAGTGCGGCGATGAAGTCATGGTCTCCGTCGAGGATACCGGACCGGGTATCCCTGATACAGTGAAGGATGGTCTTTTTGGCCGGTTCCGGAAAGGGAACGGGCAGCTCTCCGGGCTCGGGCTTGGTCTCTATATATGTCGGACGCTCATCGAACGGTACGGGGGGAGGATCCGGGTGGAAGATCGGGTTGGGGGCGGCACAGCTATCAGGTTTTCGCTCAAAATAGTGGATGGTGTGAGCCGCCTCACCCGATGATCGCCTGGACCCGACCGACCTGGCCATCCCTGAGGCGGACCTTGATCCCGTGGGGGTGGAAGGATGAGTTTGTCAGGAGTTCGGCAACAACGCCCCTGGTGCGCTTCCCGGTCCGCTGATCCCGTTTGAGCACGACATCCACCGCCATGCCCGGGCGGATGGCGGCCCGATTCCGCCCGTTCATGCTCGCCGGAGCTGCTGAATCACTCTTCATCGGTATCCTCATTCAAACCGGGGAGGAGGGTCTTCATCTGCGGGAAGAGGATCACTTCCTTTATGGAGTCCTTGCCGGTGAGGAGCATCACCAGGCGATCGATACCGATCCCGACGCCGCCGGTCGGGGGCATGCCGTAGCCGAGGGCGCATATGAAGTCGTAGTCGATCATCTGCGCCTCAAGGTCGCCCCGGCGGCGCCGGGCATCCTGCTCCTCAAGCCGGGCCTTCTGGTCGAGGGGATCGTTTAACTCGGAGAAGCCGTTTGCCATCTCCATACCGGCGACGAAGAGCTCGAACCGCTCGGTCATCCCCTCGATCTCCCGGTGCTTCTTTGCAAGAGGCGAGTTCTCGATGGGGAAGTTGTAGATGAATGTCGGCTGGATGAGGTTCTTCTCACCGAAATGCTCGAAGAAGAGCGCCAGGAACTCTCCCCGGGTCTCGGCGTCTTCGCATCCCTCGACACCGTGCTCCTCAGCAAACGCACGGAGTTCATCGACAGAGTGATCGCGGACACTGATCCCGGCATACTCCTGCACCGCCTCGTCCATGGTGAGGCGGCGCCAGGGGCGGGTGACATCCAGTTCGTGCCCCGCAAACGATATCGTCGTGGCCCCGCAGACCTCCAGTGCCAGGTGCGCTATGATCTCCTCAGTGAGGTCCATCATATCGTTATAGTCCTGGTAGGCCTCGTAGATCTCGACCATAGAGAACTCGGGGTTGTGGTTGGTGTCGATATCCTCGTTCCTGAAGTTCTTTGATATCTCAAAGACCTTCTCATAGCCGCCGACGACCAGGCGTTTGAGGTAGAGCTCCGGCGCGATCCGGAGGTAGAGTTTCTGGTCGAGGTAGTTGTGGTAGGTGGTGAACGGCCGGGCGTTTGCACCACCGTATATCGGTTGCAGGGTCGGGGTCTCAAACTCCAGGTAGTCCCGCTCGAAGAGGAACTGTCGCAGGAGTGATATGATCCTGCTCCGCGTCCGGAACGTCTCCCGGCTCTCCTCGTTCATGATCAGGTCGATGTAGCGCTGCCGGTAGCGGGTCTCGACGTTCTTGAGCCCGTGGAACTTCTCGGGGAGGGGACAGATGGACTTTGAGAGGAGTTCGAACCGGTCGACCCAGATCGTGATCTCCCCCATCTTTGTCCGGAAGACGTGGCCGGAGACGCCTATGATATCCCCGGCGTCGATATACTGCCTGAAGAGGTTGAATGCCTCCTCGCCGAGATCGTTCTTCCGTATGTAGAGCTGTATCCTCCCGTCCGCATCCCCGATATCAGCGAATATCGTCTTTCCGTGCTGGCGGACCACGTAGACCCGGCCCGCGGTGCTGACAGCGTCAGCACTCTTGTCGTGCCCGATATCGGCGAATCGTTTCTTGATCTCGCGAACGGTATCTGTGCGCTCAAATTTATGGGGGTATACCGTCACCCCACGCTCGCGGAGGTCCTGTATCTTATCGATCTTTGTTGTATCAAAACAGAGATGGTCTATATCACTCATTGTGTAAGCAGCTCCATTTGCCATGCAGTCCCGCATTGGCCCCTATCCCCGGACCTGTTACGATTCCGGGGAGATCGGGCCGCACCCTTGTGGGCGGATCCTATTATACAGTTTCCTTCCGGGGTTATTAACCTTTGAGAGGATCTCACTCTCTCCGCCCGGAGAAGATTATGTGCGATCCGGGTGCGCCGGTGCCGGTTGCTCAGGGGAAAACAAAATGTAAAACGATAATATGAGTTAACCATTAATAGTCTGATTATGGTGCAGGAGACGGAAAGGCGGGAGGCGATGGAGAGACTCGCCACCGTCATCGGCGAATGCCGGAAATGTCCCCTCTGGGAGGATGCCTGCCATGCGGTCCCGGGGGATGGGAGTGTTGCGGCCCGCCTGATGCTCATCGGTGAAGCGCCGGGAAAACAGGAAGATCTCACCGGGATGCCGTTTGTGGGGCGCGCCGGAAAGTTGCTCGATGGTCTCCTCGCCGGCATCGATCTTTCGCGGACCGAGATCTTCATCGGAAATATCGTCAAACACCGGCCACCCGGGAACCGCGACCCCCGGGACGAGGAGATCCGTGCCTGCACACCCTACCTTGAGGAGCAGATCCGGATCGTACAACCTGAGGTGATCGTGACGCTCGGCCGGCACTCGAGCAGGTACATACTCTCCTTCCTGCCGGTGGAGTTCGACCGGATCACCGATATCCGCGGGACCGTTTACCCGTGTTCCCTCTTCGATCACCCGGTTCGCATCATCCCGACCCTCCACCCCGCCGCCGCACTCTACAACCCGGCATACCGTGAGGCCCTGGAAGAAGACTTCGGGATCATCGGGCGTGAGCTCGCAGAAGGTTGAAGATCGATGGCAAAGGAGAAGTCGTATGGGGCGGTCGTCTTCCGGCGAGACGGTGATCTCTGGTATCTCATCCTGCAGTACGGGGCCGGGCACTGGGATCTGGTGAAGGGGCATGGCGAGCGGGGTGAGAGCGAGAAGGAGACGGTGCTCCGCGAACTCGAAGAGGAGACCGGGATCACCCGCGCAACGTTCATCCCCGGGTTCCGTGAGGTGATCCACTACTTCTTTCAGCGCCGTGGCCACACAGTCTACAAGGAGGTAGTCTACTACCTGATCGAGACCTCCGAGGAGGAGGTGCACCTCTCCGATGAGCACGTCGCCTACCGGTGGCTCCCGTACGGCGAGGCGATAGAGATGATCACGTTTGCGAACTCGAAGCGGATGATCGGGCAGGCGCACGACCTCGTGATGATGCTTCAGCGCCGGTAGGCGGTCAGTCATCGTACATCTTCGGGTCCCTTCACCTCCTTTCCAAGGAAGTAGCTTACGACCGTCCTGATGGCGACGAGTGAACCGAGGACGATCAGGTCATCAAACGTCGGCTCAAGGATCGTCTTTGAGACATCGGCGGCGACGAAGAACTCAAGACCTATCAGGATGCGCGTGGTGAACGTCTCCCTGATAGCAGGGTAACTCAGTGCCCGCATGCGCGTCTCCTTCGCGAGGAGTTCAACGATCGCTATTGCCGCCCCGTAGATGATGAAAAGCGCCCCAAACGCCCCGAGCACCGTCCCGGCGATCCCGATGATAGTCTCAAACAGCATGCCCGGCGGGCGGATCGGCGCCGGTGGGGATATAGGTTACCCGGGTGTGTCAGTCCCTTGTAGGGGTCAGCGGCACGACGACCTGGAATCCGTTGTACCGCTCGACCGTCACCGGGACGCCGTAGACTGTCTCGATCGTCTCCGCCGTCACGACATCGGGGCCGCCGGCAGCACATATGGTGCCGCCCTTTAAGAAGATGAACCGGTCGGCGTAGCGGAGCGCCATGTTCAGGTCGTGCATCGTCATCACCGCAGCGACGTCGTGGTCGGTCACCACACCCCTCACGATCTCGAGGATATCGAGCTGGTTCCGGAGATCGAGGCTGCTCGTCGGTTCATCGAGGAGGAGGATACGCGGTTCCTGGACAAGCGCCCGGGCGATGCTCACCTTCTGGAGCTCTCCACCGCTCATCTCATCGATGTAGCGGAGTGCGAGGTCTTCGAGGCGGAGCATCCGTATAGCCGCTTCGACGATCCGGAGGTCGTTATCCGATACATCCCACCGGATATGTGGCCGGCGGCCGAGGAGGATCGCATCGAATGCGGTTATCCGGCCGGCCTCGGACCGCTGTGGCACATACCCCATCCTCCGCGCGATCTCCATCCGGTCCGCGGTGAGGAGATCCAGATCCTCGACCATGATCGAGCCCGCCTTCGGCCGCAGGATGGCATTCATACACTTTAAGAGCGTCGTCTTCCCGACGCCGTTCGGCCCGAGGATCGCGAGGATCTGTTTTGGGCGGAGATCGAACGTGACA
>JAAZID010000241.1 GCA_012510295.1 Methanomicrobiales archaeon
GATGTAGGCCGCCTCCACCGGGGCAAGGTCGGGGAACGTCTCGGTATCATGGGGCCAGGAGAGCCATACGGCATCGTGCGGCTCCCACTCCGCCGGCATGTGGTAGCCGAGCGCCTCTGGTGTCCGGTCGGCCGGAATCCTCCGGGTGAGTGCCCCGTAGGTCTCGGGCCGGCGGTTCCGGAAGAAGCCCCAGCCCTCCCGGATGGATTCGTTCATCGAGAGGTCGATCTCCACGACCAGGACCTCCTCACCCTCCCCGGCCCGGGCGAGGACGTTTCCGAAAGCATCGGCGACGAACGAGCTCCCGAAGAACCGGATATCACCCTCCTTCCCCACACGGTTGACGGCGGCGACGTGAATGCTGTTCGCTATAGCGTGACCCCGTTGCACCGTCTCCCACGCCTCGCGCCAGTCGCCCTCCGGCGGCACCTCTTCACCCGCGATACTGCCGAGAGCCGTCGGGTAGAATACGATCTCCGCACCCTGGAGCGCAACCGCCCTCGCGGCCTCCGGGAACCACTGGTCGTAGCAGATGAGCACGGCTATCCGACCATACCGGGTGTCATAGACCCGGTAGTCATCCCCGGGGCGGAAATAGGTCTTCTCGTAGAAGAGGGGGTCGTAGGGGATGTGCACCTTCCGGTAGGGGGGGAGCAGCTCTCCGTCCGCATCGATCACCACCGCTGTGTTGTAGTACTCCCCATCCGCCGTCCGCTCATAGAGGGGAGCGATGATCACAACGCCCGCCTCCCGGGCGAGCGCCGAGAGGGCGCGGGTTGCAGGGCCCGGGATGGTCTCAGCGTATGCGGAGGCGTCCCGGCCATCATACTGCGGGAAGTAGGGTGTCCGGAAGAGCTCCTGCAGGCAGATGACCCGGGCGCCCTCCCTGATCGCTGCCCGCACCGCGCCAAGGGTGTGAGCCAGGTTGCGGTCGGGGTCGCCGCCCACCGCCGTCTGGATGAGGCCGATCTTCTGTGTGGTCAATCGCTATCAACTCACCGTATCGGTAGGACACTTCAGCATTTTATACCATCTGCCGGAAAGCCATAGCGTTATTCGGGATCGCACCCTGTACGTACAAGGAAGATGGAGTTTGCGACAACCCTTCTCATCGCCGTCGGTCTCGCGATGGATGCGTTCGCCGTTGCTATCAGCGGGGGCACGGGCGTTCGGGAGGACCGGTGCCGGTACGCCCTCGTCGTCGGGGCGCTCTTCGGTGGGTTCCAGACGGGGATGCCGGTGCTCGGGTGGCTCGGCGGCGCAAGCATCACCTCGATCATCGGGGTTTACGGCCGCTGGATCGCATTCTTGCTGCTCGTCCTGATCGGCGGGAAGATGCTCATCGAGGCGGTACGGGGGGATGGGGATGGGGTGCAGTTTGCCGGAGGGAGCGTGGCAACCCTCCTCGTGCTCGCCGTCGCTACCAGCATCGATGCGCTCGCTGTCGGCGTCACGTTCGCCCTCCTGGATACGCCGATCCTCTGGCCGGCGATCACGATCGGCGTTGTTACCTTCGCCATATCCGCCGCCGGGGTCCTGATAGGGAGCACGTTTAGCCGGGTATCCGGGCGGAAAGCCGGGATTCTCGGTGGGGTGATCCTGATCGCCCTCGGCCTCCGAATCCTGCTTGAACACACTGTCCTCTAGCAGCTTCACCCGGTCTCGTCCAGGATCCGCCGTATCTCAAAGGTCAGGTTTTTGCTCTCAGAGTCGAGCGCGACGAGCCGGAGGTCCCCTGCCGACCGAACCCCGATACCAAGCTCCACCGCCCGGGCGATCTGATCCATAGCAAATATCCGGCCCTGCATCACATCCGGCGTCGAACCATAGAGCCTGAGCAGGGCGATAGCGACAGCATCGAGGGCGATCCGGTCGGCACTCGCGAGCATGACCCCGGGCCCGATTAGGTCGCCCCGCTCAGGCCCTCCGGTTGAAAAGCCCGCAGTCGCGTCCATGATGGTAACATCACAGGGGCAGAATTTGTTTACCTCGGCGATCATCCGGCGTTGGTGCGGCGAGGAGTGGAGCTCAGCCATGTAGTTGTAGCCATCTTCCGGATCTTTCGCTGCAACAGCCCCGATGAGGTTCTTCAGGGAGAGGGAGACGTGCCCACCGAACCGGTGGGCCTTCAGGCAGCATGTCTGGATAACCGCATCCGAATCACGGAAGAGCCGCGCGACTAAAAACCCCCGCTCCCAGTGAAGGTCAGTCGAAGGGATCGCCTCCCATCCCTCCCGGGGAAGATCGTCGAGCACCACCACCTCCGCGCCTGCCCGCTCCGCCACCCCGGTAACACCGCGCCTCGCGAGCACCACCTCCGTCTCCCCCATACCGCTCCTCTCAGCGATCCTGACCCTCCGGGCGCCGGCGTCGGCGATCTCTCCGAGGATCGCCTCCAGGGTATCAGGGTGGGTTGTCGCGGGGAAAGGGTCGTCGCTGTTGAAGTTTGCCTTAACCGCGACCTCCCCGCCCTCGCGGGGAGGAGCGACCTCGCCCCAGAGCACCTGAACGGCGTGGTAGCGATCTGACGCATCGGTGACGTAGACTTCGGAGACTGCTGGTGATGCCATGCGCGCAGAGTCTCCGGCGATCTATAAAAAATGTGTGCTATCCCGGGATTGGCCCCGGGTAAGGCGACAGAACTGGAGTCAGAGCGACATTGAGGAGAGGCTGGTCTATCGTGCCGACACCCGGAACGATCTCCCGGCGAGGGGAGGGTATGCGGGCGCGGTGCGCTTCACACCATCCCGTAGGTCGTCGTCCGCTGCCGGAGCACCCGCCCGAGGTCTTCGGCTATCCGCTGCATCTCGCCCGGATCCAGGTAATCAGCACCCTCACCACCGGCATCGACTGAAACATCGTCGCAGAACATCGTCCCCCCGAGATCGTTTGCGCCGGAGAGGAGGGCCATCTCGGCCATCTTCGTCCCCACCTTCCCCCACGAGACCTGGATATGGTCGAAGTTATCGAGGAAGAGTCGGGCGACCGCGATCAGCAGGATATCTTCCCTGCCGGTCGCTCCCGCCGGCGCGAGTCCCGCGCGGTAGAGGGCGGTGTTCTCGTGGAGGTACGAGAGAGGCACGAGTTCGGTGAAACCCCCGGTATCGTCCTGGATCTCGCGGAGGATGCCGAGATGTCGGGCCCGGTCCTCCGCCGATTCACAGGATCCGTACATGATCGTCGCGGTCGAGCGGACACCGAGATCGTGCGCCTCCTTGATGATCCGGACCCATGTCGCCGTATCGCACTTTCCGGGGCAGATCACCCGCCTGACGCTGTCAACCAGGATCTCGGCCGCCGTCCCCTGGAGGGTTCCGAGGCCGACCTCGCGGAGCCGCTCGATCGCCTCTGCGGTCGAGACCCCGCTCTGTCCCGCCGCCCAGGCGATCTCGTCCGGGCTTGCGGTATGGATATCCACCCCGGGCGCGACCTCCCGCACGGAGGATATGAGGTCAGTATAGGAGTCGAGCGTGTAATCGGGGTGCACCCCCGAGAGGAGGCAGATCTCAGTGACGTTTCGTGCCACCGCCGTCAGTGCCTTCTCCCGCACGGTCAGGGGATCGTCATAGAACGCTCCCGGGGCATCAGCCCGGCGCCCGAATCCGCAGAACCCGCAGAGGTTCTTGCAGATGTTGGTGACGTGGATGTTCTGGTTCCGGACGTAGGTGACGATATCACCCACTTTTCGTTCCCGGAGTTCATCCGCGGCGGCGGTGATATCCCAGACATCCCGGTTGCGGGTCTTGAGCAGTCGCACCGCTTCCTCCTCGGTGAGGCGGTGACCGGCGAGCGTATCGCCGAGCAGGTCATGCAATGAGTACGGCATCGTAGACAACTCTATTAGAGTCCGGATTTATTCGTCTTTCCTTTTCCACCGCACAAACACCAGGTCATGGATGATGATGATGACAATAACAAGGATCGCGAACTCGAAGAGGTGCAGGGGCAGGTAACCGAGAAGCGGAACCGCAAATAGAGCTTTTCCGATGATCCACTCTTTCTCTACCGGTTCAACCACCCCGACGCCGGGGAGCCTGAGGTTTCCCTGGTCGATATAGGGATTGTTATCTCCTTTCGTGATGTAGCCACCGTGCGGGTCTCTGTAGTACTCGCCGAGTACTGACTGCTCGATAGTGGCGGCATCGGCATAGATCAGCGCGCGATGAATGATCGGGTGGACGGAGTCCACGCCGTTTGGCCGGTAGATGATCACATCACCATAGTCCC
>JAAZID010000242.1 GCA_012510295.1 Methanomicrobiales archaeon
CCCCAAAACAGCTCTGTCGCGGCGGCGATATCAGGGCGCTCGCTTTCTGCTGTATGCCGGTGAAACCCTGCCCGCTCCTCCCGACCCTCGAGAAGGTCGGGTTATCCCGAAATGACTACCTGAAACTCAAGCAGGATCTGGTGAAGGGCACTCCGCTTGAGGGCGGGAAGAATACCTGTTTTGGAAGTCTCGCCTGGTGTTGCAAGATCAGTTCGCCCTGCATGTTCAGGAATATGACGCTTAACGAGACCGGTCTCTCTGCGAGGGACTACATGCGGTGCAAGCACCACCTGGCCACGGAGATCATGAACAGGTTGTTCAATGGAGAAGAGCCCGTTGATGAGTCGCGCTGAACGGGCGCAGATGGCGATGATGCTTGAGGTCTGCGCCTACCCAAAACCCGGGAACGTGGACCGGTGTCATGACTATTCCGATACCCGCCTTGAGCACTTCCTCGCATCGACCATACTCGCCCGTCCGGCCTTTGCGGCGGCGGAGAGGACCGGCGGCCGCGTCGGGAGCCTGATCAAGGAGGCGGTTATGCTCACCAACGGCCACTCCGGAGGAAACACCCACTTCGGGGCGTTCATCCTTCTCATACCCCTCATCCTCGGGGGGGATATCGAGGGGGCGTGCCGGGTCGTTGCCGGGACCGACGTTCAGGATGCGGTCGACTTTTATGCGGCGTTCGGTCTCACGGAGGTCCGGGTGGCGGAGAGCGACGACCTGGATGTGAACGATCCGGCCTCCATCGCCGCGATCCAGGAGAGGGGCATGACCCTTACCGATATCATGGCATACTCAGCCCCCCGGGATATGGTCGCCCGGGAGTGGACGAACGAGTTTTGCCTGACCCGGCGATGCGCCGACTTGCTCCATGCGCACGGGCACGGTCGGGAGGCGGTCGTCCGGACGTTTCTCGACCTCCTCGCATCAGAGCCTGATACCTTCATCGCGAAGAAACACGGGATCGATGTAGCGGAGAGGACGATGCAATGTGCGGTTGAAGTGCTCCGCGGTGAGCGCGATCTCTGTGTCTTTGATGCGGAGTGCGTCGAGGGCGGGATCAACCCGGGTTCGATCGCTGATATCACCATCGCCGGCATATACGTGGCGCTCGGGGAGGGGTGGCAGTGGGACTCCTAGCTGAGGGGATCAACGAGGTTATCGCGACCTCCGACTGTAACGCCGCCCCCATGGGGATCATCAGCCGAAAAGGCTCTCTCCATATGGTCCTCTTCCGGGGGAGCCATACCGCCCGGAACGTTGCCCGAGACCGCTGGGTGGTGGCAAACTTCATCTTCGATCCGGTGCTCTACGTCAGGACCGCGTTTGATGACCTTCCCCCGGAGGATTTTGTCAGGGAGGAGATCGACGGACTGGTCGTCTCCCGCCTCCGCGACGTGGAGGCCTGGGCCGCGTTTGCCGCTGATGTTGAGCGGTCGAGCGACGAGGCGATCATCGTCAGGCTCATCCCCTTAAAAGAGGAGGTGCTCGGGCTCCGGTTGCACCCGGTGAACCGGGGTTTTGCCAGTGTCGTGGATGCGACGGTACACGCCACCCGCTACGTTAAGAACCATGATCCCTGGCTCGGGCGATTGATCGAGCATCACGCCGGGCTCATCCGGAAGTGCGGTGGCCCCCGGGAGTGGGAGGCGCTTGAACTTCTCAGGGATTACATGAGCGCCATTTAGATTTATTATGCTTTTTTGGGCGGCTCATGAGACGATGTGCTCTGTAGTCGTCTGGCAGACACCATGCATTACACCGGCTGGCGTCTCATAACCGCAATATTATATATCATACAGAATGATCTCGCTCGTGCACATCTGGAGGGCAACCCATGAAGAGTATAGTTGAGACAGCCCGGGAGGATAACCGGTTGAGCATCTCCGTCAGGATAGCAGATGCAGGAGGTGCGGCAGAGTTCCTCCCGGAGAGGGGGCCATACACTGCATTTATCCCTGGAGATGAGGCGTACACGAAGATCCCGGCGGAGAAGGTTGAGGCTATCGCGAAAGATCAGGAGAAGCTTAAAGACATGATCATGTACCATGTGGTCCAGGGAAAGCTCAC
>JAAZID010000243.1 GCA_012510295.1 Methanomicrobiales archaeon
GCCAGCTCTTCAGGCTCCGGGAATGCATACGTCGCGCCGAACGGCCCATCCACCGATCTTCCAAACTGCTCTGCCATAAGCGCGACCCGGCGTTTCACCGCCGGGATGTTTGTATTTGTAGCGCAGATATACGAGATGAGGCACTCCCAGGGCTGTTGCCTGACGAGGCGCAGACCCCGGCATTCATGGATCGCTGCGCTGATCACCGGATCACGGTCGATAGATGAGAGGATGGTGGGAAGGTCCTGGTCGAGCCTGAAGTAGTCGCGGATGAACCCGGCATCCGCTCCGGAGAATGTGAGGAGATCTTCATTCTGCCGTATGTGGATGGCCCGTCCCTCGACGGTACCCTGCCACCATCCTTCTACCTTCTCCCAGCGGAAGGTCTGTCCACAGGAGAGCGTGAGATCGAGATCGAATGGCTGGTCGGGTTGGAGTGCGATCGCTGTCATAAGTCCTCCAGTATTAAGAGTGAGTTTGAAAAAATAGGGATCTCTGGTTTTATTTGTCTTTCTCTTCCTGGTAGATACAGGACTGCACATCCTGGCCGAGTTTTCCGATGGCGTCTGCCCGGCAGCGCGCACAGTGGCGCATCTGTTTGATGTAGGGAGCGCACCGGTCCTGCATCTCCCGCTTCTCCTTCGGTGTGGGCGGGGTGATATCGGCGAACTTGTAGAGCGGGATGAGCGGTATGACGTTGAAGGTGTATGCCCCCATCTCGCCGACCTTCTTTGCGATCTCAGGGATATGCTTGTCGTTGATCCCGGGGATGTAGACGGTGTTTATCTTGACGAGCATCTTCTTCTCGACCGCCATCTCGATCCCCTTGAGCTGCTGGGATAGGAGGAGTTCTGCTGCCTCGCGCCCATGGTATTTCTTCCCCTTGTACTCAACCCAGGAGTAGATCTTCTCCCCTATCGCCGGGTCGATAGCGCTGAGCGTGACCGTGACGTTCCCGACATCGTACTTCGCCAGTTCCTCTATCGACTCGGGCAACATGAGGCCGTTTGTGCTGAGGCACATGATCAGGTGGGGGAACTCTCCATGGACCAGGCGTAGCGCTTCAAACGTCTCAGGGTTTGCGAGCGGTTCACCCGGCCCTGCGATGCCGATCACCTTCACGTAGGGGAACTCTTTAACGACCCTCCTGACCAGATCGAGAGACTCTTCCGGAGTGAGAACCTTGCTCGTCACACCCGGCCGGCTCTCGTTCACGCAGTCAAAGTCGCGCACACAGTAGTTGCACTGTATGTTGCAATCCGGGGCGACGGGGAGGTGACACCGCCCAAAAACGTGGCACGCTTTTTCTGAGTAGCAGGGGTGCTCGCTGATCTTGCGCAGCTGCTCCGGGTCGTAAGGAACCTCCCTGCCCTGAACCATCGCAGTACGGTATGATTCGTCAGCCATATCTATGATCCAGTTTTTCCTGTGACAATATATAGTGATGGGTACCAGCCTACTGATACTACGATATATGATCGCTCCCGTGACTGTAGCAGATGCTTTTTCTCTGCGGATCAACACTTTTGCCCATGATCCTGCTGCTCTCACCCGGGAGACATTGCCATCGTCCGCTCTGACGGGGTACTGGACGTGGTGGGCAAGTATCGGGGCGTCAGGAACTGCCAGGGATCCCGGGACACACTTATATATGCACGCAGGTGGTTGTATATGTGCAGACTATCTGCATGGTTGAAGTATATGGATGAGAGATATTCGAGCAGGCGTCCCCGCTCGTACCAGGACCGCCCCCGCGAGTTCCATAAGGCAGTCTGTTCTGACTGTGGCAAAGAGTGCGAAGTTCCTTTCAAGCCTACGGAGGGCAGACCTGTCTACTGCCGCGACTGCCTCCCAAAGTACAGGAAGCCTCGTTATTGAGTTGTTTTGTGAATACAGTTTCTCGGTGAGTTGAAATATCAATGCAAGATAGATACCCGGGTCGGGGTCCCCGCTCGTACCAGGACCGCCCCCGCGAATTCCATAAGGCAGTCTGTTCTGACTGCGGCAGAGAATGCGAAGTTCCTTTCAAGCCTACGGAGGGCAGGCCTGTCTATTGCCGTGACTGCCTCCCGAAGCACAGAAAACCCCGATTCTAACCTTTTTTTTGTCCGCACTCCCGGCATGAAGAGCTGGTTTGTGTCGATGCCTGGTGTGATCGCTACGGAGCATATCCGGTGATTGCAGAGAGCAGACCCGTGAGGAATGTGAAGGGGTAAAAGTTGGAGATAGTGGGATCGCCACGACACCAGAGATGAGAAGTTCTTTGATGCGCGATGTGGGTATCAATCGATGTAGATAGTGGGATCGCCACGACACCAGAGATGAGAAGTCTCAGGATCAGGAATGGTCAGGGTGGATATCGTTTCTATCCTGGAGGACTCCTGCGATAGGTTTGCCGGACTCTCCAGTGGAAGCGGAGGGGATCATGGGTTTTTCCGGAGGGTCGGTCTATCCTGCAAGTATCAAAAAATAGAGAGCCCTATCTCTCAGTCGGTTGCGATCATGACCTCGGTTGACTTGACCACAGCGTAGACCTTCTTGCCGGTGGTAAGCCCGAGGTTCTCCACAGCCTTTTTTGTGATGACCGAGGTGATCTCACCGCCACCATCCAGCGCGATGATAACCTCAGCGGTGACCATCCCGGTCTCGATCTGTTTTACCGTCCCGGGGAGCCGGTTTCTTGCACTTAGCTTCATGTGAATCACTGACAGTGCTCTACCTTTTAGCTGTATATAGATTTCGTTCTTTGTGATCGCCCTGCCCCGGATGTGAGTTCTTCTGTACGGGCGGGCAACGGGGATGCCGCCCGGCACGCCGGCAGCCGCCTGAAACTCCATGATGCTCGCGAGGTCACAGGCACCGAATGAAAAAGAGGATGGGCGTTTTCATGCGAGATCGATGGGCCTGGCCCGATTCGAACGGGCGATCTTCTCCGTGTAAGGGAGACGTCATAACCAGCTAGACCACAAGCCCGCTGATGCCTCATAGTATTTCGCATCGTGAGGGATAAACGTTGCCGCCCGGAAAACTACACCTCCGGGATCTGGTCGAGAGGATCCGGTCCGGTCATCATCAGCGCCAGGCCAGGTTCTCTCCCGGCACACCCCTCTCCCATCGGGACGGTACCTGTGCGTGTGTCCGATCTCCTCAGGGGCCGGCTACACCAGAAGTTGCCCCCCCGACGGTCAGGGGTGGGTCCGGGCGTAGGGGATCCTGACCAGCGATACAGCCATCAGAACGAAAAAGGTGCGCTCGAATTGACCTGAAAAACGGGGGTGGGGTTTAAATGAATCCAAACGATTTCAGTGTCACTTCGGGGTTGACGGCTCCCACATGGTAGACAGCACCCTCGGAGACCTCGTTGATGACAACCTCGGCCGGCGAGAAGAGCGAGGTGTCGATCTTGTAGAAGTCAAACTCGGCCTCCTTGAAGATGTCGTAGAAGGGCTTCCCGTATCCTTTGGATTTGTTGCTCGGGATCCTGTCAAGGTAATCTTTGATCTCCGGGGCGTTCATCGTCAGCATGATACTGCCATGGTAGATCGTGGCATCATTGGTGCTCCCCATCGCCATCGTACCATCCTTCTTGATGGGGGCGATCGGGGCGTGGCCGATACCGGCGGTGATCTTCTTTGTGTCAAACCCGAGTTCGTTCAGCTTGTAGATCGCGGTCTCGACACAGCGACCGGCGACCTGAATCGACCCGACGATCGATGCCGTGGGAGCGACGACCGCACAGGTGTTGGCGACATCGACGTTACAGGCATCTGCGATCTGCTCCATAACGCCGGCGTTCGGGAGGTGGTCGCTCTCAAGTGCAATGACTGCATAGTCAAACTCATCCTCGTACTCGATAACCTCGTAGGTGTGCTTGGGCTTCAGGGAGAGCGCCCGTGCAGGACCGCTACCCATAGCGAAGTACTTGTTGACGTTGACCGTCCAGCCCGCTTTCTGGGCGCCAAGGCACGCGATGGCCGGGAAATCGGTGCTGACCTCGATAAACGGTATCGGAACATCCCTGATCCGACCCATCGTGATGTCGACCTCGCCGAGCCCGCCCATGCAGATCTCGGTAAACTGTCTTCCTGCCCGGTACCCGCCGGCAATGCTGACGCCGCAATCAACGACACGTGCGCCGTTGTCGAGCTCGTACGGGACGGCATTAAACTCCTCGGCATATTCGAAGAGTTCATCGAAAATATCCAGTGCCAGTTCATTCACGCTGAGCATGTGGCAAACCTCATCAGAATACAAACGGTGGCGGAACAGATAAGGATTTTCAATCGCTTGTCGACTGGTAGATAATCTGGAGATGGTCGGGATCTTCAAACCGTCTATTCCTGTCCGAGGTGCTCCAGCACCCGCTCAGGATCGTAGCGAAGGCTTATCAGTCGTGTCCGGCCCTTCCCCTTGCGGTAGTGGAGGTTGAGGAGTCGCATCGCATCGAACTTCCTGATCATCTCATGGTACCGGGTATAGCTGATCTCCACCTGCTCTTTTGCAAACCGGTATACCTCTCCGGCGCTCATCTCCTGGTCAGTGTGGATCGCCATATCCGCGATCTGTTGCAATATCCTTCTTTCCTCCCCTTTGAGCGCCCTGATCGAGAAGGCAAGATGCAGGTAGCGGGATATCTCATAGGCCTTGCAGATGTCTTCCTGCTCGACAGAGCGACGGGCATCATTCTCAGCATTCAGGGTCGCTCGCTTGAGGAGATCGATGCCGACGCGGAGATCGCCGGTCTTCATCGTCTGTTCCACCACGAGATCCAGCATCCCGGGCCGGATGACGTTCGGGTAGAGTCCCTGGAATATTCGCTCTTCGAGTATACCATGAACCTCCTCCTCCGAGTAAGGGGGGAAGTAGATCTCAGTGGGCCGGAAGACCGATGCCACCCGTGGATCTATCGCGCCCTGGAGACTGACCGACATGTCGCTTATGATGGCGATCACGCCTGTTCGAAAACCCGGGTAGGTCTCATGCGAGCGGAGTAAGGGATAGAGGACACGGTTGATCTCGTTTTCGTAGAGGATGTAGTTTGCGTCGTCCAGCGCCACCAGGAGAACCTGTTTCTTCCGCACTATATTCCGGGCGATGGCATCGATAACCTGTTTGAATGATGTACCCGTCGACGGTGGCAGGTGCCCGATGACGCGCCGGTAGATCTGTGAAAATATGGCGTATCTGGTGTTGTCGATCTGGCAGTTGACGTGGACGGGGATCAGTCGCTGCGTAGCATCTTCAATTTCGGCGAAGATCTTCTTGACGCTTGTCGTCTTCCCGGTCCCGGGAGGGCCGCGGCAGATAGTGTTGAGAGGCCTTCCCCCTCGCAGACCCGGCTTGACCTGGAAGGCGAGTTCACGGATCTGAGCATCCCGGTGGTTGAACTGCTCGGGGATGTAGTCGATCTCAAAGACTTCCGGGTCTCGAAAAAGAGTCTCATCCCACATGAGCATGTTCTTCGTCATCTATACAATCCTCAGGTTTTAGTTGTATATATACCTCCCGTTTATTATTTCTGGATCGCATCGGTTTAAAGTGCCTTAAGGCTGTTCCATGCACTTTTTGCAGAGTGTTTTGTTCATGAAGAGATTTGAGAGCTTTGCCTGTGATTTCGTGACTTCTGCTCCGCAAGTCTCGCAGACCTCCCCCTCTCCGGCCGCCGGGGGTTTTGCGCCAGCAGGCCCGGGTTCTGGCTGTTTCGGCGCCCCGGCGATCGGCTTTGACACCGGGGTTGGTTCCGGCTGTTTCGGCGTCCCGGCGATCGGCTTTGACACCGGTTCTGGCTGTTTCGGCGCCGGCGGGACCGCTGCCTCAATGGCGTGAGGTGCCGGAGAGGTTCCCTCGATGTTCTGCTGTACCGATCCGGGTCCGGCAGGAACCGGCGCCATCGATGCGACTGTCTCGACCCGGGGGGCCTGGGCCTCCGGTTTTGTGGGCCGCAGTGCCAGGACGCGCCGCCGGTATGCATCCACCCGCTCGGCAGTCGCCGGATCGCCGCGCCCGAACCGGGCAAGCATCCCGTCGAGGAACGAGACAAGGTCGTCGACATCCTCATGGGTCTCCGCATCAC